>CALHQV010000311.1 GCA_938038035.1 uncultured Gemella sp.
ACGCAATATAATTTTATACTTATTTAAATTATACTAAAAATACCAACTAAAAACAAATGGTTATTTTCTATTAACTACTTATTTTTAATTGGTATTTATTATTTTAACTTTTTCTTATTATTTATAGAATGCTTCTACTTTAGCTAATACATCAGCTACTTGAGTATCAACTTTTTCTAAAGTTTGTCTTTCTTTTACTTCTACGATTCCTTCACCAGCTTTTTTACCTACAACTACTTGTAATGGAATACCGATAAGGTCAGCATCGTTAAATTTAACACCAGCACGTTCTGCTCTATTATCGTAAAGGACTTCATATCCTGCTGCTGTTAATTGAGCATATAATTCATCGCTAAGTTTAACTTGATCTTCTTTCTTAACGTCAACACATACTAGGTGCACTTGGTATGGTGCCACTTCTTTAGGCCAAATAATACCTTTTTCATCATTATGTTGTTCGATAATCGCTGAGATACAACGAGTTACCCCAATACCATAACAACCCATGTAGAAGTGATTTGCACGACCATTAGCATCTAAGTACGTAACATCCATAGCTTCTGAATATCCTTTACCAAGTTCGAATACTTGTCCAACCTCGATACCTTTAGCAAATTTAACTGGTCCTGATAAGTCTTCTGCTAAATCACCTTCTTCAATCATACGAAGGTCATAGTGAGCATCGATTTCATAATCGCCTGGATTTACGTCGATATAGTGGAATCCTTTTTTGTTGGCCCCACAACTGTGGTTATACATATATTTAATAGCATTATCACCGATTACTTTACAGTTTTTAATACCAAATGGTCCCATATAACCTGGTACTCCACCCATTATTTCCTCAATTTCTTGTTCTGTTGCCATTTCAACTTCAGAAGTTCCAGTAGCTTTCATGAATTTAATATCATTAAGTTGATCATTACCACGCATAAGAACTAGATAGAATTCTCCATCAGCTTTTAAAGCTAATGCTTTCATCGCACGGTTAACTTCTACACCACAAAATGCAGCAATATCATCAATAGTTTGTTGATTTGGAGTTTCTAATAAACTACGTTCTTTTTTCTCAAAACCTGTAGGCATTGTATAGTTTTGTTCAACTACCGCTGCAGTTTCGATGTTTGCTGAATAGTCACTCTCTTCAGTATACACAATTGTATCTTCCCCTACTTCAGCTAATGCTTGGAATTCGTGAGTATAGCTTCCACCAATATTACCAGAATCAGCTTGTACTGCACGATACTTAAGTTCAAATCTATCAAAGATATTACTATATGCTTGATAATAATCTTTATATGTTTCTCTTAATGATTCTGGTGAATCATGGAATGAGTATGCATCTTTCATTATAAACTCTTTACAACGTAATAATCCTAAACGTGGACGAATTTCATCACGGAATTTAGTTTGGATTTGATATAAGTTCATAGGTAATTGTTTATAAGAAGTTACCATGTTATTAACCGTTTGACTGATGATTTCCTCTGCTGTTGGACTTAGGGCATATCCTGCTTTTTTTCTATCTGTTACACGAATAAGTTCTTCTCCCATTTTGTCCCAACGACCAGATTTTTTCCAATATTCATCTGATTGTAAAATAGGCATTAAAAGTTCTGCAGCTCCAATTTTACTATGTTCTTCTCTAATTACTTTTTCAATTTTTTGAATTACACGAGTAGCCAAAGGAAGGTAAGTATAAACTCCTGCAGATACCTGCTTCACCATCCCCGCTTTAATAAGCAACTTATGACTAATTGCTTCTGCAGAGGACGGTACTTCTCTTGTTGTTGGAATAAATGTTTTTGATTGTCTCACAACAATACCACCTCTCATATTTAAAATTTTCTATATTATTATACCATAAAATTTAATGATTTTTTAAAAAATATTATTTTTTTATAATACGAATTATTAAGAATAATAATTCGTATAAATTATAAAACTAAACTATTGTTCTTTAAAACCTTATACTCTTAACTAATTACCTAAAGAAAGCAATTAGTTAAAATTCACATCGTACGTTGAGCTATTATACTCGATTATTCTCATATCAATAAAAAGTCTAT
>CALHQV010000312.1 GCA_938038035.1 uncultured Gemella sp.
AAAATAAACCGTACATCTATACCAACTCTTTAAAACGTTGATTTAACAATGTTTTAAAAGTGATAGAAAGGATTTTAAAACTATACTTTGTTCCATGCCAAATTAAATAAGGAGAAAAGAAGATGTATAAAATTACTAGAATTGTGCCTTTTAAGTGCCATTATGAAACTTTACAAATAAAAGTTGCGGACGTTGTAGAAAATTTACAAGACGATGAAATATTAATTAGCATTAATTATTGTGAAATTGAATATCCACATGATTATGTGAAAGCCTTTCTACATATAGGTAAGGTTATCTAAATGCAGTTAACAGCTTCAGAAAGTAACCGATTAGACTGGTACATAGATGATGAAAACAGACCAGTAGAAGCTATTAAGTTGATAGATAAATACTTATCAAGTTTGACCGCTTCTGATAGTGATGAATTGATAAGTATTTATTTCAAATTTGAAAAAGAGATTAAAAGCCAAAGGCAAAGGCAACGTATAGAAAAGCATAAAGCTAACATATATAAATTACTTGTAGAAAATGGAGTTTTAGGAAAGAAACAGGATGAAACAGAAGTGAAAATATACAAGTTAGAGCTATATAAACGACTTACAGAAGATGTAGGTTTGATAAACGTAAAAATTGAAGTGCTTAAAGAAAAGTTAAAGTATAAGAATAGTATTAAGGCCGTTGACTATTCAAAAGAGAGAGTACACGGTATTAACGCTAGTATCGATTTTAGCCTTAATACAATATCTGAAATAGAAGAGTTGGAGAGAAGAAGAAAAAGACTACTTATTAAAATTGAAAAAGTGAAACAGAACATACTAACAGCTATTGATAATATGCAGTGTACAGATGAGCCTACGAAAGATATATTTAGAAGAAGATACATACATCTTGAGAGTTGGGAAGAAATATCTAATAAATTAAATCAACCTGTTAACAGTATATTAATTTTTCACAATAGCTATTTATACTTTATTGAACTATAATACCGCTTCTGTATAGTTATAAAATTTAAACAATTTAGAAAGGATAAAATACATATGGATGAAATGGAAAAAAATGCTTAAAGAAATAAATGTAGAAGAAACTCTAAAGGAGATTGATGAGAACATTGACTTTGAAGAACTTGATAAAGAGTGGGCTCGTAACCTTGATGAACTTGACAATTTATGGAGTGATAATATTAGAGAACTCAGTAAATGATGAATTATAAAAGGTGACAAAGGTGACATATTAAAAAAAGGTATTTTTGAGAACCTAAAAAGGAGAGGACATCTATTAATAGGTGTCTTTTTATTTATCCTTAGAAGCGGTTGAACTCCGAGCGAACTCCGAGAAAATTAAAATTATTCGGCAGTTTCGGCACCCCTAAAAAGTATTAAGTATTTAGTTGAACAAAGAACGAACAAAGAGAAAATTAAAAGTATCCGGCTATTTTAGACGCCCTAAAAAGAAACCAAACATTTCCAACCCCTAAAAAAAGTATCCTAACATTTCTAAGACCCTAAAAAATGCTAAATTATGTATTTTAAATATTTAATTATATTTGTTAGGTGCTTTTATAATTTGAAAATGGTATAATTAATTTAAAAAAAGTGAAAGGAGTATTAAAATGGAAATAATGACATTACCTAGTAAAGAAATATTACAGTTTTCGAGAGATATAAACCCTTGGATTGTAAAAGATATTTTTGATGTGAATAAAAAAACGTTTGTCTTTAAAGAAGATACTCCTGAAGATGTATTAACTTTATTTGATAAGCTAATTCCGAAGTTAAATTTTAGTTTTAAAGTATCTTTTGTAAAACAATAATTATAAATGATTATTTAGTAGATTAAAGCACTTAGTATTTTACTAGGTGTTTTGATTTATAAAAAAAAGACGGTTATAAAACCGTCCTTAAAAGTGGTTAGTGCAAAGAATTCACATACCTTTTACTATTAATTTTTAACCTACTTAATTCCTTTGATATGTGCTAGATGTTGACAATGTTTTGACAATGTTATTTAAAATATTATAGAGGAATACAGGGAGAAAGATTTTATAAAACCTTAATTTAACAAGTGTTATCCTGTACTGGTGTATGGCAAAGTATTCAAAGGAAAACAGAGAAACTAAATAATAAAGTTAGAGAAGCCTTAAAGTATCAACGTTTAAGGCTTTTTGTTTTGCTACTTGAATGCCGTTTGAATGCCATACTAATAAAAAAACCGCCAGTAAATTAATACTGACGGATGAGAGCATTCAGCTCTAGTTATGATTTGCGATAGATACAATTAAGTATCTATGTTAGTAATTATATTTTATTGTAAATAGGGATAAAAGTCAAATTTTATTTTGTGTATTATTTAGTTACTGGTACTTCAAAAGTAGCTTTTTGCATTTTTTTAGCATTATGATCGAATTGTTCAAAATAGATTTTAATTTTATCGCTTTCCACACTTAGACCGTAGCCCACGGTAGATTCTGAAATTGCACCAACTGGAGTAGGCTCTGGATATTTGGAAGAACGAACTGGATAAATTTCAGAAACTTTTTTTGCGCCATCAACAACTGTTCTAGGCATTAAAAATAGATCTTGGTATTCATCTTTATATCCTAAATTCTCATAAGTATATTTTATGAGAACTACTTGAGCTACTTGTGCTTTGCTATATTTATTTCTGTCTGGAGTAGTTTTAACCTCAGTTATTTTCAGTTTCCATTGACTATCTACAATCCATTCTTCATTAAGCCCGTATACTTTATCTGTAGAGTTTTGATTTTTTGTAGTTGTAGAATTATTTTCTGATGTAGTTTTATCTGCTATTTTAGCTTTATCTGCTGTTTTAGCTTTATTTTCCGCTGCAGATTTACTTTGTCTAACTAGCTCGCCTCTTATTAAAGAACAGCCACTTAGAACGACTGAAGCCGATAGTAGGCTTGTAAATAGTAATTTAGTTTTCATCTTTTTCTTCTCCTAATCTATAAATGAGTAATTTTAACCAAATAAATTAC
>CALHQV010000313.1 GCA_938038035.1 uncultured Gemella sp.
TATACCTAGCCAAAAAGTATTAGCTGCAGATGTTAATTTTAAATATATAGAAAAAACAGAATTGAATGAAGATGAGAAGAAATTAATAAAAGAGAGTATTCCTCAAGAATATAAAAATGAAGATACGTATTATTTTATATACCAAAAAGAAAATAGAGGAATAAACAACCAGAATATATTACCTAATACTGGGAAAAGTTCTATTCCATTAGTAGGAGTAGGTTTAGGAACTATAATTTTTGCAGTTTTACTAGTTAATAAAAAATATAGAAATAAAGCATTGAGTGTATTGTTAATAGGAGCTATGGGACAAAGTGTCGTTATTCCTTATGAAACATTTGCTCTAGAAAATAAAAAGTTAATAAAGTATAACCAAGTTATATCAATTAATAATGTAGTAGATTTAGAAAAAGGTATAATAAGCATACCTGGTTATAAATATATTGGATATTTTACAGATAAGGACTACGCTTTTGAGAAAAAAGAAAACACTCAAGAAAAACAATCATTTAAGCCTAGAGATATAGTTGCAGTCAAAGGAACGCAAGAGAAAGGGAAAGAAGGGCAAGCATTAACACAACCAGAACAACCGGCGTATACAAAGCCGTTAGAAATAAAAGGGACGCAAGAGAAAGGGAAAGAAGGGCAAGCATTAACACAACCAGAACAACCGGTGTATACAAAGCCGTTAGAAACAAAAGGGACGCAAGAGAAAGGGAAAGAAGGGCAAGCATTAACGCAACCAGAACAACCGGTGTATACAAAGCCGTTAGAAACAAAAGGAACGCAAGAAGAAGGACATGAGGGAGAAACATTAGTTCAAGAGCAGCCCGAGTATACGAAAACGATAGAAGTAAAAGGAACTCGAGAAGAAGGCCACGAGGGAGAATCGTTAGTCCAAGAAAACTTATCAGAATACGCAAAACCGTTAGAAACGAAGGGGACACAAGAGCCAGGCCACGAGGGAGAATCGCTAGTTCAAGAAGACTTGCCAGAATATACTAAACCTATAGAAACAAAAGGAACACAAGAGCCAGATCACGAGGGAGAATCGCTAGCCCAAGAAGACCTACCAGAATATACGAAACCGTTAGAAACAAAAGGGACACAAGAGCCAGGCCACGAGGGAGAATCGCTAGTCCAAGAAGGCTTGCCAGAATATACAAAACCATTGGAAACAAAAGGAACACAGGAGCCAGGTCACGAAGGAGAATCGTTAGTCCAAGAAGACTTGCCAGAATACACGAAACCGTTAGGAACAAAAGGAACGCAGGAGCCAGGACATGAGGGTGAATCATTAGTGCAATCGGATCTTCCAGAATATACAGGTGATGCGAAGCTAGAACCTTTAACAGAGGAAGAACTTCCGGCTTTAGAAGTTGTTACTAGAAATCGAACAGAAAGACAAAGTATTCCATTTGAGATAGAAGAAATAATGGATCCGATGCTTCTGAAAAACCGTCGTAGAATTGAACAACAAGGACAAGAAGGATTACGAACTATCGAGTATGAAGACTATTTAGTAAATGGTAATGTAGAAGCAAGCAAAGAATTATCACGTAACGTAGTAGATCCGATAAAACAAATTGTTAAAGTAGGAACACTTGTAAAAGTTAAACCTACTTTAGAAATTACTAACTTGACAAAAGATGAGAATAAGAAATCTATAACCGTTAATTATAATTTAATAGATACTACATGGTCATATGTATCAGCTAAGGCGCAAATCTTCCATGGAGATCAGTTGGTTAAAGAGGTAGATATAGAAAATCCTGCTAAAGAGCAAGTGATAACAGGGTTAGACTACTACACACCTTATACAATAAAAACAAGTTTAACTTATAATCTAGGTGATAATGATGAACAAAGTACAGAAGTTTCAACAAAGAATTTCGAACTAGATTATAAGAAGATTGAAATTAAAGACATAGATTCAGTAGAACTATATGGTAAAGAAAATGGACGTTATCGTAGATATCTGAGTTTAAGTGAAGCGCCGACTGATACGACTAAATACTTTGCAAAAATAAAATCAGATAGATTTAAAGAAATGTATCTACCTGTGCAATCTATTACCGAAAATGCTGATGGAACTTATAAAGTGACTGCAGCTGTTGACCAACTTGTAGAAGAGGGTACAGAAGGTTATAAAGATAACTATACATTTAATGTAGCTAAAACTAAAGCGGAGCAACCTGGAGTCTATACATCGTTTAAACAACTTGTTAAAGCGATGCAGGGTAATATGTCTGGCGTTTTCAAATTAGCATCTGATATGACTGCTGATGAAGTAGGATTAGAATCTAACCAAACAAGCTACCTATCAGGGGAATTTACAGGAACGCTTGTAGGTGCTGATGGAACAAAACCATATGCAATCTATGATTTAAGAAAACCATTATTCGAAACGTTAAAAAACGCAACAGTAAGAGATTTAGATCTGAAAAATGTAGATATTGATAGTAAAGAAAATGCTGCTGCTTTAGTGAAAGTGGCGAATAATGCTAATATCAGTAATGTCTCTGTGGAAGGTAAAATATCAGGGAGAAAATCTGTAGCAGGATTAGTAGTAAGTGCCTCTGATACAAGAATAGAGAACAGTTCATTTACAGGAAGTTTAGTGGCGAATCATGCTGATTCAGCATCGAGTTACACAGGAGGAATAGTAGGTAATATAACTGGTGATAATTCTAGAGTTGAAAAAGTAAAAGTGGATGCTAAAATATCTACTTCAGCACGTAATAATAATCAGGTAACAGGAGGAATAGCTGGTAAAGTAGAAAGAGGAGCGTTAATTTTAAACTCATCTGCAACAGGAAAAATCTTAAATGGTAATGGATACCCGAGAGTAGGAGGAATAGTAGGTTCTACATACTATGGTGGTCTAATTGACAATGTAGTAAGTTCTGTTGATGTTGGAGATGGCTATGCTATTTCTGGAGACCAGTATAATGGGGCAAATGTGAAAAATGCTGTAACTTCTGTAGATAATAAAAAACAGGATATGTTTGCTACAAAAGTAACAAAAGAACAGGCAGATGTAAAAGTAGCTTCTTATGGAATAACTACAACTCTTGATGATACAGGAGAAAATCTGAAAAATAATGTAAGAACAACAGATTACACAACTCTAAGTCAAGCCCAGAGAGATAGAAGAATAGCCTATAGTAATATTGAAAAACTAATGCCGTTCTATAATAAAGAGTTAGTCGTACATTATGGAAATAAAGTAGCTACAACGGATAAATTGTACTCTACAGAGTTATTAGATGTCATACCTATGAAAGATAAAGAAGTAGTGACTGATATAAATGGTAATAAAAACCTAATAAATAAAGTTATGCTACACTATAAAGATAATACAGTAGAATATCTAGATATAACATTCAAAGAAAACTTCACAAATAGTAAGGTAGTTGAATATAATGTTTCAGGAAAAGAATATATTTTTACACCAGAAGCATTTGTCTCTGATTATACGAAGATAATTAATAATGTATTACCTGATTTACAAGGTGTGACTTATAATTCAGAAGCTATGAAACAAGTTCTTGGTGTAACAGATGATGCAGCGATAGATAACTTATACTTAGATAGAGAATTTGAAAAAGTTAAGGCTAACTTAGGAGAACATTTAAGAAAAGTTCTTGCTATGGATAAATCTATTAATACTGATGGCGACGGAGTAGTAGAGTACGTAAGTGGGAAGATAAAAAATAATAAAGAAGCCTTCTTATTAGGACTTACTTACATGAATCGTTGGTACAATATTAATTATGATAAGATGAATGTAAAAGATTTATCAATGTATAAATTCGACTTCGATGGTAATAACTCTGCTTCGACATTAGATACTATTATTGCTTTAGGAAATAGTGGGTTAGAAAATCTAAAAGGATCAAATACAGTAGGGCTATATGGAAGTACAATAGCACCGTTAAAAGGTAAAGATACAATCTTTGACTTCGTAGAGGCATATCGTAAATTATTCTTACCGGAAAAAACTAATAACCAATGGTTGAAAGATAATACTAAAGCGTATATTGTAGAGGTAAAATCTAATATAGCAGAAGTGAGAGCAAAACAAGAAGCGGCAACACCAGATAGTAAATACACGCTAGGAATTTATGATAGACTATCATCGCCTAAGTGGAGATATAAAGGCATGCTACTACCATTATTAACATTACCAGAAGAAAATGTATATGCAATTTCTAATATATCGACATTAGCATTCGGAAGTTATGAGCGTTATAAAGATCGAGTAAATGGAACACTTCTTTCAGGAGAAGCTTTACGTCAATATGTACGCGGGAAAGTTAACCAATCAGCAGAGTGGCAAAGAGATCACTATGATATCTGGTATAATCTATTGACACTAGAATCAAAAGATAAGTTATTCCGTTCAGTACCAGTAACAGATGGATTCTACTTTAACAATGCAGAAGGAAGAGGATATTGGGCAACTGCGACAGATAAAAATATTGAAGCGATATATAATTTCTTTGGTCCAGCAGGTAAGTGGTATAGTTTAAGAAGTGGAGCAGGAGCATTTGCAGATGGATCTGAAGTGTACTTTGTAAGTGATAGGTTATTAGATCGATATGGAACGTCAGTATACACACATGAGATGACTCATAACTCTGATGGTGACATTTATTTTGAAGGATATGGTCGTAGAGAAGGATTAGGTGCGGAGTTATATGCGTATGGATTACTTCAATCTGCAAATAGGTTGGATGAAGAAGGTGTGATACTTAATACAGCATTCAAAGGTGAGAAAGATTCATTAACTCGCTTGCATACTTATGATCCAACGGCAAGATACCAATCAGCAGCTGATCTAAAAGAGTATGTTCATGGAATGCACGATGTTTTATATACATTAGATGCGATGGAGGCTAATGCTATTTTATCTAAATCGAAAGATGTTAAGAAAAAATGGTATAGAAAATTAGAAGATACTTATGTTAAAGATACTAAGTACAATAAAGACACACACGCGACAAATACTATTCGTCAATTAACAGATGAAGAAGTAGCGAGACTGACTTCTTTAGAATCGTTAATAGATAATGATATAATATCACGTAGAGCATATAAGGATACTGGAAGTTACGGAAGAAATGGATACTATGCTGTAAGCATGTTCTCTCCTATCTACTCAGCTCTAAGTAATCCGAATGGAGCACCAGGAGATGTTACATTTAAGAAAGTAGCATATGAACTTCTTGCTGAAAAAGGGTACCAAGATGGATTCATTCCGTATGTATCAAACAAATATGGAGATGAAGCATTAAGAAATGGTATGAAAACATACTCTAGTTGGTTTAAAAAAGATGTTGGTCTGATCACGGATACTATGGTATTAAATAAAGTATTCGGAAACCAATATGCAACATGGGCTGATTTTAGAAAAGCGATGTTTAATGAGCGTATAGCTAAGCAAGATAGATTAAAACCAATAACAATTCAATACGAATTAGGAGTAGTTGGTAGCACAAAAGAAGTAACAATTTCATCGGCGCAAGAGATGCAAGCTCTAATTAATGCGGCAGTAGCAAGAGATATAACTAATATAGATCGTACGACAAGTCATGCTCCTGCAAGTTGGGTACATCTACTTAAACAAAAAATTTATAATGCGTACCTACGTACAACAGATGATTTTAGAGAGCCAATCTATAAATAATAGAATTAATCTCGGATAGGTGAGTGTATGCAATCTGCTTATCCATTAAAGAGGTTCTATAAATAAAAAAATTCTAAGTAACAAATATCGATGTTACTTAGAATTTTTTTGTATTATTTTGCTAAATTTATAGCAGCTTTATTATTCTTGTTGTAAGAGATGTAAGTAAGAGTTAAGAATATTATTCCTAAAACAACTAAGATTAATATTGCACTGTTGTAAATTTCATTTGTAAGTCCACCTAGAACGGCTTGTCTAACAGCAGTATCACCGTAGAATACAGGTGTGAAAGGAATTAAACCACTGTATAGAGAAGGTAACATTTCTTTAGGGAATAGTGGTGTAGTTAGAACGAATTGTAAAGCTACAAATCCGATGCTAATTGCATTACCGACTTTTCCGAATGTATATGATAAGAAGTGTGTTATTAGCATAAACACGATGCCTGAAAGTATTAATCCGAAGAAGTACATTCCGAAGTTTTGAACTTTAAAGTCAAAGAATAAACTCATCGCTACTACTTCTATTATTGTTGCTAAGATAGCGAATGTTGTCATTGATACTAGTCTTGTACCGAATAAGCTGTTTGTTGATTCTCCGTATTCTGCTTTACGAGCTGGGAATAGAATGTTGAATGCCGCAGCAGCGATAAGTAGTCCGAATACTAAGAAGAATGGAGCCATTGCGTTACCGTAGCTAGTTTCTTCTGAGATGTCGCTGATATTAGTTTTAATTGGGTTAGACATCATGTCCACATTTTTATCTCCAGTTTTAGCTGCAGAAAGTTTATCCGCTCCACTAGAAAGTTTATCTGCTAATAATCCAGAACCATCTTTAGCTTTATCTAATCCTGCAATCAACTCAGGAGCTTTATTTTGCATGATTGTAAGAGCGCTGTAAAGTTTATCAGATCCAGCTCTAGCAGTATTAAGTCCGTTAAGTAGTTCCGGAGCTTTAGCCTGCATAGTAGAAAGTCCTCCATGAAGTTTGTTGGCTCCATCTTTTGCACTGTTAACTCCATTAATTAATTCAGGAGCTTTAGCTTTCATAGCAGCTAGTCCATTAGAAAGTTTTTCAGATCCTTCTTTCGCGCTGTTAAGTCCGTTAAGTAGTTCCGGAGCTTTAGCTTTCATATCAGTTAGTCCTTGATATAATTTTTTACCACCGTTATCAAGTTCTTTAATACCGATACTTAATTCAGGAAGTTTACCTTGAAGTTTGTTAAGTCCTTCATTAATTTTTGCATTCCCATTAACTAAAGCATCGATTCCACCAGCTAATTCAGGAAGTTTATCGTGCATTATGCTGATTCCGCCTCCTAGTTTATCAAATCCAGCTTGTAGTTCTGCTCCTTTAGCTGCAAGAGTACCTACACCTTGTGCTAGTTCGCCTGTAGTCATTGATGTAGTAAGAGTATTTACACCATTAGTGTAGTTTGTTACTCCGTCTTTAAGTTTTGGAGTAGCATTAGCAAGTTGGTTAAGACCATTTGCCAAGTCTCCTGTTGTTAGAGAAGATACAGTTGCATCAACTCCACCTTTATATTGGTTAAATCCTGCCATAAGGGTAGGAGTTTTTTCATTCATTATTGTTAGTCCAGCTTTTAATTGACCACTACCGGCAGAAAGTTTACCGACAACATCTTTAATGCTAGAAAAACCATTAATTGTTTTTTCAAGTTCAGAAGAAAGTGTATTTACATCAAATTTATCAAGTTGAGTTTGGATATAATTTAATCTTCCTACGCGATATTTCATACTTGAATATTTTGAATTTGCGCTAGATATTGCTGAAGAAAGTTCAGCTTTAACCTGGCTATTGTTGTTACTGCTACTATTTTGAACAGTAGTAGTTGGTTGAGCAGCAGGAGCTGGTGTAGCAGCAACATCATTACGAGCAGCAGCAAGGATACTTGCTTTTTGCTCAGGTGTTAATTGCATTGTAGATAATGTTTGCTCCAGCCCTGAAAAATTAGTAGCTGTAGGAGCAGCAGCAGGAGGTGCTGTAGTTGTAGTAGTCGTAGTAGATTGAGTTTCTATACGATCTACAAGAGCTTTTATAGATTCTAGTTGAGAACCTAGTTCTGCAAAAGCACTGTTAAGTGGATTAAAATGAGTTCTATAAGTAAGTTTTAATCCTTTAAGTTTATCTAATGTTGAATTTAGATTAGATTTCTTAGCGGCTAAATCGCTATCGCTAGGTAAGTTAGCGTTCAATGCGTTTAAACCTGTATTTAGCTTATCGGCCCCATCTACAAGTTTCGGAGTACTTTCAGAAAGTTTAGCGACTCCATCTCCTAACGCAGCTCCACCTGCAGTAAGTCTGTTAAGATCATCTTTTTTAGCTGCAAGTCCAGAATTAATTTGTGAAATACCGTCTGATAATCTATCGATTCCATTATTTAATGCAGTACTTCCCGCGTTAAGTTTTTCTAAATCATCTTTTTTAGCTAATAATTTTTCGTTAAGTGTAAGAACACCGTTAGTGTATTTTAGAAGTCCAGCTTGGAATTCTTTGCTTCCGTTGTATAAAGAATTGAAACCAGAAGTAAGCATAATACTTTTAGTTTTGAAAGTATCAAAACCTATAGTAAGTTTATTAGATCCTTCAGTTAGTTCGTTTACACCAGAGATTAACGCATCTTTTTTATCATTTAATGAGCTTAGTCCATCTGATAATCTTCCGGCTCCACTTTGTAATTGAGATACTCCATCACCAAGTTTAGCTCCACCTTCACTAAGACGAGTTAGCCCATCAGTTAGACGTTTAGAACCGTTAGAAAGTTCGTTAACTCCATTATTAAGTCTTTGCCCACCTTCACTAAGACGAGTTAGTCCATCAGTTAGACGTTTAGAACCATCAGAAAGTTCGTTAACTCCATTATTAAGTCTTTGTCCACCTTCACTAAGACGAGTTAGTCCATCAGTTAGACGTTTAGAACCATTAGAAAGTTCATTAATTCCATTACCAAGTTTAGAACCACCATCGCTAAGGCGATAAAGTCCGGCAGTCAGACGCCATGATCCTTCAGATAGTTGATTGATACCACCGCTCAGTTTCGCGCCTCCTTCGCTAAGGCGACCAAGTCCGGCAGAAAGGCGACCCGAACCATCGGTAAGTTGATCGATACCGCCACTTAGTTTCGCGCCTCCTTCACTAAGACGACCAAGTCCAGCAGAAAGGCGACCAGAGCCATCAGCAAGTTGGTTGATCCCACTTCCTAGTTTCTGCCCTCCTTCGCTAAGGCGACCAAGTCCGTTGTTCAGTTGGTTTGAAGCATCGGCTGCTTTTTGAAGTGAAGAACCAATCTCAGAAAACTTACTGTATAGAGTAGCTGTATAAGTTTTTACAACTTGATCTTTAACCGTATTTGTTAGGTTGCTTGCTACAGTTTCCATGATTTTCTCACCGTTTTTACTCTTTGTAAAGTTAGTGGTAAAGTCGATGTTCATTTTTTCTGGGTTATCATTTGATAAAGATGTAGCATTTTTAGAGAAGTTTTGTGGTATTGTAACTACCATGTAGTAGTCTCCTTCTCGTAATTCTTTATCGGCTGTATCTTTATCGACGAATTGCCAATTTACTTTTTTGTTATCTTTTAATTTTTCGACCATCGAATTCCCGACTTCTAGAGTTTTTCCATTAAAATCTACTTTTTGGTCTAGGTTGACAACTCCGACTTTCATGTTTCCGGTGTTGTCGTATGGATTCCAAACGGATTTTAGGAAGGTTCCTGAATATAGGACAGGAACTAGAAGAACGGTAGCCATGGTAGCTTTTAACCCTTTGCTCTTTAAAAGGCTACTAAATTCTTTTTTTATCATAATTCCTCCAAAGAAATTTCGTCGTCGAAATTCCATTATGTTAATTTAGATGACATAATAATATATCACTTAAGATATTCTACAACTTTATATACTAAAAGTCAAAATATTTTTAAGTAATAGTGAATTATTTATTTTTAATATTAAAGTATATTATATATAATGGGGATAA
>CALHQV010000314.1 GCA_938038035.1 uncultured Gemella sp.
TAAAAAAGATAATGGCATAGATAGATTATCGCTTTGTTCCATAGCTCATTTTATTGGCATTTAATAAGGTTCATGTCGTGTGCAGCGTTCGCTTCAAGATGCTTTCTATGTAGGTAGCTCTGTAGTATTCTTTTGCATGGTATTATGAACACTGCTTGTTCTGCACACAAGTATTTCGGCGATAAAGATAACAATAAGCAATGATAAAAGCAAGGAAATTTTAAAATATTTTTGAAAAGATTTCTGTGTAATATACAGAGAAAGGATAAAAATGAGCAACGTAAAATTTGACGAAATGTATAAAAGTATGAATACTAAAGAACTTACAGCATTGGCTAAAGAACTTGGTGTTCCAAGATATTATACATTAAATAAAAAAGAATTAGTTTTAGCAATTTTAGAAAAACAATCTGTAAGTGAAGAGCATTACTATGCATCTGGAATTTTGGATGATATACATCCAGAAAATGGTTTTGGATTCCTAAGAACTGTTGATTATAAAAAAGGAGAAACAGACATTTATATATCTGCTTCTCAAATTCGTCGCTTTGAACTTAAAAAAGGTGATGAAGTTTATGGTAAAGTTCGAAAACCACGTGAAGGTGAAAGATATGCAGGACTTTTACAAGTTGATACAGTTAATGATGTTGATGCAGAAGTTGCGAAAGGTAGAACACATTTTCAAGCATTAACACCGATTTATCCAGATAAGAAAATAGTTTTGGAAACTACAAAAGAGAAACTTTCTACAAGATTCGTTGATTTAGTAGCACCTATTGGATTCGGACAACGTGGATTGATTGTTGCACCACCTAAAGTTGGTAAAACAACATTACTAAAAGATATTGCAAATTCAATTAGAAAAAATTATCCTGATAAGAAGTTGATTATTCTTTTAATTGATGAAAGACCAGAAGAGGTTACTGATATGGAAAGATCTGTAAGAGGTGCAGATGTTGTAAGTTCTACATTTGATGAAACGTCAGAGAACCATATTAAGATGGCTGAACTTGTAATTGAACATGCTAAACGTCGTGTAGAACTTGGTCAAGATGTAATTATACTAATGGATAGTATTACAAGATTAGCACGTGCTTACAATATTGTGGAGCCAAGTAGTGGGAAAGTCTTAAGTGGTGGTGTTGATCCATCGAGTCTTCATAAACCTAAAGCATTCTTTGGAGCAGCAAGAAATGTAGAAGGTGGAGGAAGTTTAACTATAATCGCTACTGCCTTGATTAATACGGGTTCTAGAATGGATGATTTGATATTTGAAGAATTCAAAGGGACTGGAAATATGGAAATTGTCTTGTCACCTGAATTAGCTTCAAGAAGAGTTTATCCGGCTATTGACTTCTTGAAGAGTTCTACAAGAAAAGAAGATTTATTACTAACAGAAGACGAAGTGAAAATTTTATGGCAAACACGTAGAAAGCTTGAAGATGTTAGTGAACCAACAATAGGAGTTCTAAATCATCTTAGAAAACATGAAAGTAATGCGGATTATATTGCTGAAATGAAAAAATTCATTAGAGATTAATCTTTAAGGTATATGATTAATAGACAGGTTATATTCTCTATGATATAATCAATAGACATATTATTTTAGGAGGATTACATTGGAAACAATTAAATTTTTAATTGATTTTGTATTGCATATTGACAAACATCTTGGTGAATTAATGATTCAACACGGTCCATGGTGGATGTATGGGATAATTTTCTTGATTATCTTTATTGAAACTGGTGTTGTATTTATGCCGTTTTTACCAGGAGATTCATTATTGTTTGCTAGTGGAGCATTATGGGCAGCAACAGGAAATAATATATTCTTATTATTACTTTTATGTATAAGTGCTGCTGTAATCGGTGATAACTGTAACTATTTTATTGGAAGAAACTTCTCTGAATATTTAAAGAGTAAAGCGTGGTTTAAAAAGTTTGTGTCTGATGAAAACATAAAAGACGCGGAAAACTTCATAGCAAAACATGGAGGAAAATCTATTTTCTTAGCTAGATTCTTCCCGATTATCCGTACAATCGTCCCATTTATTGTAGGAGCTGGTAAGATGAAATACTCTAAATTTAGAGTGATAGATTTCTTTGGAGGACTTTGTTGGTGTACATTATTTGTATCAGTAGGGTACATCTTTGGAAATATTCCATCTGTTAAGAATAACTTTTCTTTAGTTGTAATTGCTATTATTTTAATCAGCTTAATTCCATTAGTTATTGGAGCAATTAAATCTAGAAAAAAAGCATAAAATAATAGGGTGTATAATAATTAGTGTGGATGAGAAAAATCCATACTAATTATTTTTTTGTTAATTAAGAAAGTAGTTACAAAAGAAATATTTGTATTTTTTATTTTTTTACTATATAATAAAACTAACAATTCATTTCTAATATCGAAAAAAATGTTAAATTTTCTGAAAAATAGCAGAAAGAAGGTTCTA
>CALHQV010000315.1 GCA_938038035.1 uncultured Gemella sp.
TTGTTGGGGTTACTTGATAAAATCGATTTTTCAAAAATCAAGTTTTTTAGTCACTCCTTTTAATAAGATAAATTGTAATTCATTTTTAAAAGTGATATTATATGAATATAAGGGGTGAGGATTATGTCAAGAGAAGAAAAATTAAGGACTATTATTAGCACGATAGATAATTCTGAGTATAGTGCCGCTAAGAAAAATGTTAATAATAAATGTATAATGCAAACATTTAAAGAAGCTAATGACACTTGGTTAGCTGAAGCTTATTCTAAGAAAAAATATGCTGATTATAAACCATTTCAATTCGTTGATGGAGAGGGAGTAAGATGTTCGATATACTTAAGTGGTTGTCTATTCGCTTGTAAAGAATGTTTTAACGAAAGTATCCAAAATTTTAATGCGGGACAATTATACACGAAAGAAATAGAAGATCAAATTATCAAGGATTTAAGCAATTCTTATGTACAAGGACTAACAATTTTGGGAGGAGAGCCATTTCTTAATACTCAGGTAGCTAACTCTTTAGCAAAAAGAGTAAGAGATGAATTCGGTTCAACAAAAGATATTTGGGTTTATAGTGGTTATACATATGAACAACTCCTAAATGGTAGTGAGGATAAAAAAGAATTATTAAGTTTATGTGATGTCTTGGTAGACGGACCATTTATGATTTATCTGAAAGATTTAAGTCTTAGATTTAGAGGAAGTAGCAACCAAAGAATTATAGATTTGAAAAATTCTAGTAATAATAATATAATACTGTATATGGAGTAAGTTTGAATATCATGAAATTACTTTAATTAGTAGGTATTTCATGATATAATAATAAAATTAATAATTAGGGATACAAAATATCTCTAATTATTTTTATTAAGAAACTGTAGAGAGGAGATAAAAAGTTGAAAAATATTATAGAGATTTTTCGAAAGGATATAAAAGAAGTATTTAGAAAAGCTAATACGTGGATAATTATAGTAGGATTAATATTTTTACCATCAATGTATGCGTGGCCAAATATACTATCATCATGGGATCCGTATGGACATACTAACAATATAAAGGTTGCCGTAACCTCAGAAGATGAGGGAGCTACTGTAGATGGCAAAGATTTAAACTTAGGTAATAGTTTAGTCGAAGGATTGAAAAACAATAAAAATCTTGATTGGCAGTTTGTCTCTAATAAACAAGAAGCTGAGGACGGAGTAAGAATAGGGGACTATTATGCGAGTATTGTTGTACCGAAAAATTTCAGTCAAGATATGACATCTGTTAGTAGAACAGAACCTAAGAGAGCCACTATAGAGTATACGGTTAATGAAAAAATTAATGCGATTAGTCCAAAAATAACAAATAGTGGAGCTTCTGCAATAGCTAATAATATTAGTAAAAACTTTGTAGAAACAGCTAATGGTATAATTTTTGAAAAACTGCATGAAGCGGGGATAAAATTTGAAGAAAATCTTCCATCAATTGAAAAAGCAAAAGAGGAAATCTTTAAATTAAATGATAACTTTTCTACATATGAAAGTACTTTAAGTGAATTAATTGGAAAAGTGGAATATGGGTATAATATTTTAAACAATATTCAAAATACACTTCCAGAAATAGATAGGGTAGCTACAAATAGTATTATGATTGCTGATAAGGCTGGGATTACTATTAATAATATTCAGGGATTCAATGAAAGATTATTACCAATTATTAATAATCATCTTAATGTTGTAGAGGAAGTATCTAAAGAAGCTAATGTTATAGCAAAAGAGTTACAACAGAAACCAGATAAAACGGAAGAAATAAAGGCAAGACAGAAAGCTTTAGATAATAGACTACAAGCTAGTACAGAAAGATTACAACTCGTAAAGAATATTTTTGAGTATTTTAATAAATTATCAAGTGAAAGATTATTTAATAATCAACTTGAAAGAGTAACTACTTTATCGAATGATATCATGACGATAAAAGAAGTAAATAATAATATCTACAATAAGATGGATCATTATGATGAAATAGCGAATACTGTAAAAGAGGAATTTGTAAATAAATCTGCTAAAGTTAATGAAGTTTCTTCAAATATGAATTCAAAATTAAACGTTGAAGTTGCACCGTTAATATCTCAAGTTCTTAGTAAGGCAGAGGTTAATATTGATAAGGTGAGTGGCATAATTGCTGGGGCACAAGGAGAACTACCTGCAGTAGAAAGAAAATTATCAGAAACTGAGGTAAAAATAAGTAATGCATATGGGAAGCTATTATCGTTACAAGCTCAAATGCCATCTGCAAAAAGTAAAATTCAAAAACTAACAGATGAGATTAAAAAAGCTGATAGTGGGATAGATAAAAATCAACTATTTAATTTATTGAAAGTTGACTATAAACAACAGGCAGAATTTTTTGCAAATCCTGTTAAGCTTCAAGAGAATAAACTTTATCATATAGAAAACTACGGTTCAGCGATGACGCCATTCTATACAGTTCTTTCTATTTGGGTAGGTTCATTGCTGATGTCTTCGTTATTAACTACTAAGGTGGAAGATGAGGAAAATAAATATAAACCATATCAAAAGTATTTTGGTAGAGGGCTATTATTTATAATTATATCGTTATTCCAAACATTAATAATTACACTTGGGGATATGTATGTGCTTGGAACACAGGCAACCTCGCCATACAGATTTGTATTATACGCATTACTTATTTCGCTTCTATTTTCTTCGATTATTTATACAATTGTGTGTATTTTAGGAAATGTAGGGAAAGCAGTTTGTATAGTGCTGTTAGTGTTACAATTAGGAAGTTCAGGAGGAACATTCCCAATTCAAATGACATCAGAATTTTTCCAAGCGTTATATCCAAAAGTACCATTCACATACTCTATAGGTTTACTACGTGAAGCGGTTGGTGGTGTATATATTCCAGCGGTAGAACGTGATATTAAGATACTATTTATCTATCTAATTGTCGTTTTAATCGGAGGGGCTATTTTAGTAAGCTTGAAGGCACGTTCGAAAAAGTTAAGTAGGAAAAGAGAACGTTCTAAGTTATTCTTATAAGATTTATATTTTAAAAATTTTAATAAAGTGATTCAAAAGAATTGATTTAATGCGGTCAAAACTTTTGAATCACTTCTTTTGTTTGTTTTCTCATACTAAATGAAAAAACTTAGTATTTATGATATAATAAAATGATAAAACCTTAAAATATAGAGGATAAATTATGGTTAAAACACTAGATAGAACCAAAGACATTTTCTTAGATACAATGCTTTTGGGAAATGAAATATTAACGAAAAAAATAAAAACAACTAATAAGACTAAAATCACTGTAATCTTAGCTGCTTATAGAAATGTAGGAAGACTGGAAAGTATTATTAAGGATTTATATAATCAAAGTTTTCAAGAATTTGAAGTAATAGTAGTTGATGATCTTTCTGGTTCAGAGATTGAAGAAGCTGTAGTTGCATTAGATAATAATAAGATTAACTACATAAAAAAACAGCTAGGTTCTAATTCATCAGCAAAAAATTGTGCGTTAGATTTTTCTAAAGGGGAATATGTAGTTTTTGTTGAAGAAAGCTCAAAATTAAGATCTAATTATTTGGAATTATTATTTAATGAAGTATCACAGAAAAATCTTGATATAGCAATATTAACAAGGAATGGTTATCCAATTATATTAAATGAGACTATATCATCAGGGCAAGATTACCTGATAGAAGAAATTAAAAAATTAAAAAGTGATTTGAATTATAATGTTACTTCTTGTATTTTTAAGAAGAAGTTCTTAGATGTTTATAATTTGAGATTTCAAGAAGATATGCTAGCTTTAGAAAATTTATATTTTAAATTACGTGTCTTTGATGTTGCAGGTAAAGTAAGTCAAATAGCAAAAGTAGGTTATAAAGATTTACAAGAAAGTAAATCTATAAGAAATAATGCAATGATTGAAGCCTCAACAAGAAGAATACTTATTGCACTTAATAAAATTGAAGAATTTAAACAAGATAAAAAATATGAGGAAAGTTTAAATTTACTTTGTGGATATTTACTTTTTGATGTGCTTAGAATGCATGAAAATATGTCCGAGGAAATAGAGATTTTAGAGTTAATAAAATCAAGAAAAAATTATTTTGATAGTGACACATTCATAAATAAAACGATGATAGCAATGTCTCCGATAATGTTTGCAAATCATCTTAACAGAAAGGATAGGAGATAATTATGAGGCGAATATTACATAATGTGTTTTCATATGCGTTCATAGTCTTGTTTACAATAGCTTTAACCTGGGCATATGTTGCACCATTTGTGTATGAAAGAATATTAAATCCGTTGGCACTTCTGTTAGGAGTTCCCGTGGTTTTCATACTGTTTATTTATGCAGTAAAAAAAGTGTTAGCAACAGACGAAGTTGGGTTGAAAAAATATAATAGAATTATAATTTTAGTATATTTAGTATTTCAGGCGATTATTTTATCTATGGATACACTAAACTTTTCAGATGGTGCTGAAATAGAAAACGAAGCACATTATATGTTAAACTATGGAAAATTCTCTGGTGAAAGATATTTTTTAGTTTATCCGAATAATATTACACCGACAATTATTCTATACTGGATATATCGTATAGCTGCATTTTTACATATATCAGAAGTATGGACATTGCACATATTCTGCTTCTTAGTAACAACGGCGACAATATTTTTAACATATAAAACAGCTGGGAAATTACTTACAAAACAAAAACAAACGATAATTTTTGGATTAATGATATTATATATTCCTTTCCAAATGTATAGTTTATTCTATTACTCTGATACATTAATGGTAATTATGGTTGCTTTAATAATATATGTTCTAATACCATCAGATGGAAGTTTTATCTTTAGAACAAAGCATATTGTAGCAGTAGCTATTCTAGTTGCATTTGCATGGAACTTAAGATCTAATATTATTATTATTTTACCAGCGTTAATAGTGTACTTACTATTTTTTAAATGGTATAAAAATTTAGTTATATTATTAGTGATCTTTGGAATTGCATTTGTATTCTTTGGAAAAGGATTCGATATGCTGTGGGCACACTATGGCTTTTGGAAAGATGATGGCTATAAGTTTCCGATGTTACACTGGGTAATGATGGGGATGAGTATTCAAGGTGGAAGTTATAACTGGCAGGATTTTCAATTTACATATCTTAGTCAAAATAAAATGACAGATGACCTGGGCTTATTCTTTAATAGGTTAACTCATAGACCAATTTTCCTTAATTTACTTATGATTGTTCTTAAAGTAAGAGGTAACTGGAGCGATGGTACTATTAACTATACGAATGGTACACGTGCACTAAGAGATGGTGATGGTTTCTTGTGGCAACTTTTCTATGGAAGTAATAATAGTTTCTTCATATATCTTTCTCAAATGATGTATGTTGTGATTATTTTTGGTATGGTATATTACATTTATAAACGTAGAAAAGAGTATATTACTTCATGCTTCTTATTCCAAATTATTATCTTCGGAGTGTTTATGTTCCATTTAATTTGGGAAGCTAAACCAAGATATGTTTATGCGTGGATGCCGATAATCTTCATTCTGGGAGCAAAGGGTATAATACTATTTGCTGAAAGATATGAGACGACTATATTTGATAAGTATAAGAAAAAACTTTATATTGCTTTTGGAGTAGTATTTGCTCTTCAAGTAGGAAGTGATAGTTTCTTAAGACCATCTTATTCGATGAACTTAGACTATGATTCACGTGTAATAAATGGTATTAGTATCTATGCAACGGACAATTATTTAAGAGATGGAATAGTTAGAGTAAATAAAGATACAGAGGTAGAACAAACATTTAAAGCTAATCGTAGTTTCAATTATATCCGCGGATATATTTCTTCATATGATGAGAAAAACAATTCGAAGTATAAAGTAGAGATAATTGATAAAAAAGATAATAAAGTTGTAAGGGAACATGAATTTATTTATCGTGAATTGTACTGGGAATTACCGCTACAAACATATACTCTTCGTTGGTATTTCGATGATCTTCCAGCAGGAGACTACAGTGTGAAATTCTCACAAATAGAAAGTGATAATAATGGAAGCATAGTTATTTCTAGCGTACCAAATGAAATGATTGATATGTATGAAGCTGGTAAATTATATATTAATGGTGCTGACCAAAATAAAAAAGATTTATCATTACAAATAGGACATAGATATCAAAAACTTTGGTGGTATTAGGATATAGAAATTAAATTAGTATAATAGAGGCTCATTTTCGGATGATCTGATCCCAAAAAGTTAGACTTAGGATAGCGTAGTAGTTGTAATGACTGCTACGCTATCTTTTTTGGTTGTATACTAAATCCGGGGCATGGAAAAATTCCAGCCCCGGATTTCAATTTTT
>CALHQV010000316.1 GCA_938038035.1 uncultured Gemella sp.
AAAGATTTACTGTTCAGATTATATGATTTCATATAAGAAA
The DNA here is from genome assembly GCA_938038035.1 of uncultured Gemella sp. Lineage (GTDB taxonomy): Bacteria > Bacillota > Bacilli > Staphylococcales > Gemellaceae > Gemella. The sequence continues at coordinate 41 of CALHQV010000316.1, forward strand.
TCATTATTTTAAAAATTTAAGTAGTTATTAGTTGATAACGTTATAATATTGATAATCTCTATCAGTGGACTTCATTTGTTGTTTTCCTAGTATTAGTATATAATCTTAATTGAAAATATACATACTTTAGGAGAATAAGAATGAAGTTAGAAGATTTTACAGAACAGGAACAAAAACAGATAAAGAAAGGTCTTACTTTTTCGGTAATTAGTGATAAAGAAACTGCGGAAAGAATACTTTCATTGGTTCCAGAAGAACTAATGAAGAAGATCCCATTTTTCGTAAGAAAACATGCTAATACTCGTACAGTTAAGAGAATTTCTATCGAATATCCAGAACTATACGCAGCAGCTCAAAAAGAGGGAGAATGGCCAGAAAAAGAAAAAGAAGAATTACGTAAAATTATTACAGCAATTTTCCAAGAAAAAATGAATAAACACCAAATTAAATAATATAGAATTTAAAAATTATGGATATTATTATATACCAGAATCAAAGAGTGAAGTAGAATACTTAGCTTTTTGATTCTGGTATTTTTGTATTGTAAGTTATTAAAATGGGTTTGCACTTGCTCATTTTTCTGAGATATACTATAATAAAAAAGATAGATAAATAAGTAAATTGTAATTTTTAAGTAAGTTGATAAGGAGAAAATTATGTTTAGCACGAGAAAATATTCGATTAGAAAGGTTTCGGTAGGTATTGCTAGTGTTCTAATAGGTATTACTGCTGGCTCTCTTGGAACAGCATATGCAAATGAAGACATAAACAATGTTGTAAGTGCAGAAGTTAATCACGATGTTAATTTAGAACATGTAAACAAACCGCTTTCTGAAAAAGAAAAAGCAATTTCAAAACCTGAATTGGCTCCAAAATCTTTAAAACCTATTGCATCTCAAGTATGTGAAGATTGTAAACATGAAGAAAAAACAGAAGCACCTCATGTGGTGAATAAAGTTGACAAACCTATTTTAGAAGAAGTTGAAAAAACTATACTTGCACCTGAAATAGAGTCAAAATCTTCGAAACAGAATGTATCGTTAGAACCAGTAACAGCAATAAAGAAAGAAGATAATTTAATTAAATCTGTTTTAGAAGATAAGATAGATTGGAATTCTATTGATGAGAAAGAATTTGTAAATTATTTATTTGCTGATATTAAGGTTGATAAAAAGAAAGAACAAGAAATAAAAGAAATATGGCTAATTAAAGTTAATGAGTTATTAGCAGTTAATCCTAATAATGTTAATCTTCAAAAGGTAAAAGCTATTTTAGAAAATTCTTTAAAGAGTAATTCTTTAGTAGAAATAGAAAAAACAAAAGAAGAAAAAATAACTGAGGATAAGAAAGAAAACAAAGAATCAGTGAAAGATGAGACTAAAAAAGTCACACCTAAAGAAGAAAAAGTAACTGAGACTAGAAAAGAAAATAAAGAACCAGCAAAAACTGAGGATAAGAAAGATAAGAAAGAGTCTGTAAAAGAAACTGATAAGAAGGAAGTTCCTAAAGAACAAACTGTTCCAGAAAATAAGCAAGAAGTTCCTAGTAAAGAAACTCCAAAAGTAACCTCAGATAAAACAGATTCGTCTAATAATAAAAAACAAGAAACTTCAGAGAATAATACGCCAGTTGAAAATAAAGTTTTATCTGCAACATTATCAGGGCGTGATGTGGCTGTATCTTTTGATAAAAACAAGATAAAAGCTGATGATGTCTTTGTAGGTGCGATAAACGATGAGAAGCTAAATAAAGCTATTATTGAAAAATTAGGTAGTGAATATAAGGTTGTTGAAGTTTTTGAAATTCACTTCAAAAAAGATGGTAAAAAATTAGATAGTGATGCTGAACGTACAGTTAAAGTATCTGTAGTAAAAAATGACAATGCAGAATTAGAAGTATATCATATAGCGGATAACAATGTTTTAGAAAAAGTTCAAAGTAGCTTTAGTGACGGTTCGCTGCAATTCAAAATAAATCATTTCAGTAAATTTACTATTCTAGAAAGAATTAGAGTAGGGGCTAAAGATTTAGAAAGTCGTGTTCAAATAGCTACACCAGTTAAGGCTAACTATAAAGAAGAAGAACATAAAGATGAAAATTCTAATAATAATGTCTCTAATTCTAATAAAGTAGAAAAAGAAGCTTCTAAAAAGGACAAAGAAGAATTACCAAAAACTGGTTTAGAATCAGAGAAGACTATTAGTATGGCGTTATTAGCTCTAGCAGCAGCGATAGTGGTTAGAAGAAAACAAAAGCAATAGAATCTATTAAATTTAAAATAAATAAACTCGAAGTTAGGAAGATATCCTAGTTTCGAGTTTATTTTTCATTTATGAATTTGTGTCCAATATATTGAAAGATTCTCACCATTTTATTTTCTAAAGGAGTTTGAACTTTGAAAAAGAAGTAGTGATCTCTTTTATCTTTTGATTTATTAGCGGTTAATCTGAAAAAATTACTATTGTTATTTACCATTAAACTTAGAATATCATCTGTTAAAAATGTTAAAGGTACATTTAATGCAGAATATTTATAGAAATCTTTTTCGAATTTATCGTAGTTACTACTAAAATAATCAAATTGGACTTCATGTTGATTAAGTTTGTTCATAGTCTAATTCCTCTGCTAAAGAAACTTTTAGAATATCGCTAATTAAAATTTGCAGTATATTTTGTTTAGTTGAAAAATAAATAATATCGTTAGTGCAATCAACAACCTTTCCTAGATATGGTTCACGCTGAGTAGAGGTATATAAATACGATAGACCTTTAAAGAAATATAATTGGTTTAATAGCAGTCTTTTTTCATCTTCATCCATATTGTTGGAAAAATCTATAGTGTCACCTTGTGTATTAATCGCGGTAGTGTGTTCTGAGATAAAAAAGCCCATCCACTTAGCCATCCCGCGGTCAGCGTATTCTCTTGCAGATTTATAGGGTAGATAACTTCTATTTATCATATTATTCCATCCATGCCGCCAGCATGACCTCCTACTAGTTTACTTCTTTCTTTCACACGTGAACCTTCCATTAACATACTTCCATTTTGAACTGATAAGAATCCGTATTTATCGCGTATAGTATCCAGTGTTTTATCAATTTTTCTTTGTTTTTCAATAGCTTCAATATCATCGAACAATGTATAGATTGTAAGATTATCATCTATTAGGTTATCGTATCTAACTGCAATAGAACGTACAGCACCACCGTCATATTTACTTCTAAAAAGGGATAGAACATGATCGGTTAATTGTTTTGTACTTTGAGTAGGGTTAATTTTTTTAGATGCATTAATAGATTTTTTGCTTTCAATTCTACTGTAACTGATATGGATATGTACTGATTTTGCCTTTTTCTTAACTCTTCTTAGTCTAATGGCGACTTGTTCTGCCATTTCTACCAAAACTAGTTCTATTTGTGATTTAATCTTATAATCTTTAGGTAGTACTTGTGAATTACCTATGCCTTTTGATTTTGGTTTATAAGGTTTTGAAGGTTTGCTCTCATCGATTCCATTTGCGTGGAACCATAACTGAACCCCAATTATACCGAATTCTTTTTTTAATATATCTGGATTAGCATTTGCTAAGTCTTTAACAGAATATATTTTTAATTTATTCAATCTTTTTTCTGTTCTGTTTCCTATTCCCCAAAAATCAGTAAGTGAAGATATATTCCATACTTTTGTTTCAACATCTTCGTATGACCAATTAGCACGCATAGTTGGAGTTTTTTTCGCCTCATTATCTAGCGCAAGTTTTGCCAAAAGAGGATTTGCATTACTCATTCCTACAGTGGAGTAAACACCTGTTTTTTTCCATATATCATGTTGGATTTTTGCACAAATTATGTCTAATTTTTCTTTTCTTGTTTTTGTAGAATCTTTTATAAAGTAATTGAGAGATTGTGTTAAATCGATAAATCCTTCATCTATAGAATAAGGATGAATATCTTCATCTGGAACATAATTTTTAAGTACGTTAAGTATTTGTATATTTTTTTCGATATATAGAGTCATTCTTGGAGGGACGATAAGTGTTTTTTTAGCCCAAGCTTCAATATGATTAATATATTGTTGAGTTATTTCAAGACCTTGTCTTTTTGCGTTATAAAATGAAAAATGTCGTGTATTAATATCGAAGGGAAGATCATAACTTCTACCCACATTATTTTTTCCAAAGACTTCTTTGAAAATAGGGGAACTTGCTAATATTAAACCGTTAGAGTTATCACTTCTGCTCATTACACAAAGTGAGGTTGTTAAAGGATTAAGTCCACGTTCTACGCATTCTACACTTGCATAAAAAGACTTCATATCTATAAAGGCTATATCTGAATGAGGTTCTAATGTATAATCGATTATGCCCATATTATTACACCTCTTTTATAGGTTTAAATGAATCTGTAACAACTCCTACTATATTTACTTCTTCTATCGGTGCTATTATATCTTTGTAGTCATCATTAATAGAAACTAGACGAACTGTATTTTCTTCTAGAAAGACTTTTTTTATGTATGTTTCTTCATTATAGACTACTGCATAAACCAATCCGTCAAAATCGTATCCAGTTTTTTTAATCAAGGCAACATCACCGCTGTGGTATTTTGGTTCCATAGACTCCCCATCAATCCAAGAGGCTATATCATATGATATGTCTTTGTCGAAGTAAACAGTATCGAATTCATAATCTTCATAGTAAAAGTTACCTAAACCAGCGGATAATTTTGCGTGAACTTGATATTTATATAATTGAGAAACATATAGCTCGTTAGCCATAGTCAAAAGTTTCTTTTGATTTATCTCGTTTAATTGGAGATATTTATTAACTATCTCATACTCTGATTCAAAATAAGTAGTCTCAACATTAAAGTAAAGTGCCAGTTCCTCTAAATTTTTTTTATTTGGTATATATTTCCCTTTTTCCCAACTATTGTAGGCGGCACGAGTAACACCGAGGTGTTCAGCTACTGCAGTTTGAGAAACTTTTTGTTTAGTACGTAAGGATTTCAATCTATTATTACAAAACATAACAACCTCCATATAATATTTTGTAAAGTTATAACTTTACAAAATATTATATATGATAATAAGGAATTTGTCAAAAGAAAATAAAAGGGGAGTGACTCAATAAAATCGATTTTGTTGAGTCACTCCCACTCTAAAGAGTGTATTAAATTTATGGATTCATATTAACACGGTGCCATTCATTTATAACATAAGAAATTTGTCCTACTTGATCTAATCCAACAAGGTTTACTTCTTCAGTAGCAGGAGTAGCTCCTCCTAAACCTGCAGTATATAAAGCGATAATGTAAGGTGTTTTCTCATAAACAATAGCATCAACATTTAGTGCTTCTTTAACATATCCAGGCTTTTGTTCTATTACCAGATTTGGAAGATAGCGTTTATAGTAGTCTCCTGGGAAAGATTCACCAATATATGCACGAATGTCTTTATATTTTTCTCTATTATCCCATAAGTGTTGTAACACTTGAATATAATAGTTGGTTGTTGTTTTATTTTCTGTACTAAAAGTTTTTAATTCTGCTTTAGACTCACCGTAGTTGCTATACATTTTGTATACTTCGCTCATACCTCCAAGACGATCAGCAAGGGCGTATGCAGGAGTATTTTCTGAATGAACTAATGAATAGTATTGCATTTGGGGAATAGTCATAGCCCCTTTAAAAACTTTAACATATGTATTATGTTCACCATCATACTCATAGTAAGTGTTAGTGATATCATAACGTTTAGTCATAGATAAGTTATATTTTTCAAAGTTATCTACTACTAACATATTAAGTGGTAATTTATATGTAGAACCAGCTGTCATAGGTTGAGTCTCATTCATTTCAATTAACTCACCAGTTTCTAGGTTTTTATATGAAAAAGCTATCTGTGAATTTTTTATCCCATATTCTTTTGCATATGCTTGTATAACTTCAGGTAAAGTCATATTAGCATAATCATAATATAAACCATATGCATTCATAGTGGGGGTATCAGCTTTCATAACAGCCTGCTTTTCTTCTAGGCTCTTACCTTTTTTTTCTGGTTCTTTTGTTTTTTCTATATTGTTATGATTATCTTTTGTTGTATCGTTTTGTTCATTATTTGTATTAGTATTGTGATCGTTACTTTTCCAATATGATTGTATATATTTGAAGTCGAAAAAGTTAATGTTGTGGGTATGTCCGTAATAATACAAACTAGCAATCGCTACAGATAATAGTAGAATTACTGATATTATAATTTTTTTTATTTTTGTTAGCCCAAATTTCTAGATCTTTTTCCACATCAAATTTAGATAAAATTTCTTCTCCATAACGCATTTTTATTCCTTTAAAAGTTTTATATTTTTTGG
>CALHQV010000317.1 GCA_938038035.1 uncultured Gemella sp.
ATATTTTGATATTCGTCATTTATTGGAAATTTTAATGAATAATTTAAAGGTTTAGAAATTTCTACAAGACCGTTTAATATTTCAAAATCAAAGATATGCCCACCCGCTTTTAAATCATTACTAATGTAGTGTAAATGAAATCCACCAACTCCTAATCCTTGGGCATAATAAGGAGAGAAAAAACCAACTATTGTACCTTGTGTATTTTTATAATGAAAAATATTTTGATTCTCTAGTACTTCAAGTAGAGGTGGATATGGTTTTTCTTGTTTTTTTGGAGATCTAGTATTCATTTTCTGAAAGTTCCCTGAAATTTTTATTGCATAGAAATAATTTTGATTTAAGTAATCTTGAACTTTTTCTAATAAGTTTTTAAACGTAAGATTATCAAATTTTTGGTATTCTTTTTCGAATGTAGTAATTGTAGCGAACGGTGTACTTTCTTTGATTGATTGAAGATATGAATTACCGAAATAATCTGTTTTATAAACTTTACTATCTAAAATTACCATTTCACCATCAATGCCATCAAATGTACCAATTCCAAAATCACCGTATTTTAGTAGTTCTTCTATAGTTAGGCTTCCACTATAAGCGCCTTCTATGATTCCTGCCATAGTTCCATATTGAAATATCATTTTTATCCTCCTAGTAACTAATAGAATTAAATTCTTCTCTTAATATACCGTATTTTATAGAATCGTAGTATACACCATTGTAATATCTAACCTTTCTAATCTTTGCTTCACAAAGAAGTCCTAGTTTTTCTGCAAGTTTCATCATTCTTGTGTTTCCACTCCAAGTAGTAAGTCCAATGTGTTGTATTTCAGGAAATCTGTTAAAACATAGATCAATCCACTTATGTAAAGCTGCATATCCTATACCTTTTGCCCAAATATTCTGATCATATATTACAATTCCAATTTCTAGCCAACGAGTAGCAAAGCTTTCCCAATAATAAGTAACAATACCAATAGGCTTATCATTTAGAAATATTCCTAAGACACGTTCGCTTAGAAAAAATTCATGATGATTTTTTAGTAAGAATGTTTCTAAATCTATATATTTATATTCATTAAAGTATGGAGCATTATATTTACTCCACTCGGGATTATCTGATGAGTAAATTATTTTATATAAATCCTTTAAATGTTTTTCCTTAATCTTATTTAGTGTAATCATATGTATCTCCTTTTCTTTATTATATCATACAAGATGTCTAAAATATTATTTTCATAGTTGAATTCATTAGAATATTAAATTTTATTATGATATAATGATTCTTGTATAAAATGTTAAGAGGTGAAAAATGGAGAAATTTAGTAAAATAATATCGGATATTTTCCTTTGGATAATGAACATCGGGTTATTAATCATAGGAGTATTACTATCATTTGGATTAATAATGGAAGCTAAAGAAATATATCATGAAGGTGTGAAATTTTTAGCTGATCAAGGTAATTACCAGCACTTTGTTGAAGGGATATTAGTATTCTTTTTATATTTTGAATTTGTAGCTCTGATTGTGAAATATTTTAAAAACAATTATCATTTTCCACTACGATACTTTATTTATATTGGAATAACAGCAATTATTAGGTTAATTATAGTTCAACATGATGATCCTTACAGCGTCTTAATATGGTCTGGAGCAATTTTATTATTAGTTATAAGTTTAGCTATTGCTGAGAAATTTATAAAAAAAGATTAAGAAAAGACTTCGAACAAAATTTGTTCGAAGTCTTAATTCTATTTCACAGTATATTTACCTGTTTTGTAGTCGATAGTAACACCTTTTTGGAAGTTTGGTAAGAATACATTGTATTTAACACTCTTACCATTATCTTCAACTGACATTGCTTCCATAATAACCCCTTGAGCAACTAGGTCATCACCTTTAAAAACAGGTGTTACACGATAACGTACATGTTTTTTAGTTTTCTTAACATAATCTGCAACTTCATTTTCAAAAGGAATCATATTAAGATTCATAAACCTTGTTCCTGTCATAAGGTTTTTGTCATTATCATTTTCTCCTGCTAGTTGGAAAGCAATTAAATGCGATCTATCGTAAACATGAGTTCCTCTATTACTTTGCCATCCACTAGGACGAACATGTGCGATTTCTTCACGTTTTTCCGAAGGCATTAAGTCGACTCCGATGATCCCATTTGCTTGTCCAACACGACCAAGTTTATCTAAAGGACTATAGTTTTCAAATGAAGTCGTAGATAAATCTTCTTTAGAGAAGTATGGATTATTATTATTTAGTACTTTGTACTTATTATCATCAGTTGCTTCACTTTCTTTGGGTGCTGTAAGAGAGTTTATCACATCATCAGGAATTTTTGATACACTTGTAAATGTTGTGGCAGTATTCGAATTTTTGTTTGATGATTTATTTGTGTAATAAGTAATAGCGAACGATGCTAAAATTATTATTGCAATTGATATAATTGAAAATAGTGACAATTGTTGTTTTTTTCTTTTTGCCATAGGGCCTCCTTATTTTTTAATAATTCAAACGACTAAGAGGAAGAGTAGAGCTCTTCCCCTATAAAAATTTATTTTTTGAAGTAATTAATTCCCATTGCATCTTTTACTTCATCTAAAGTAGCAGCTGCAACTTTTTCAGCTTTTTCACTTCCAGCTTTAAGCATTCTGTATACTTCAGCTTTGTCTTTTGCGAATTCTTCACGACGCTCTCTTATAGGGCGTAAGTAGTCTTGCATTACATCATTTAAACGACGTTTTAGTTTCATGTCACCAAGTCCACCACGTGAGTAGTGTTCTTTAAGTTCAGCAACTTCATCAGTGCGAGTATCGAAAATGTCTAAGTATTTGAATACAACATTTCCTTCGACTTGACCTGGATCTTCAATCTTAATATGATTTGGATCAGTGTACATTTTCATGATTTTAGCTTTAATGTTTTCTTCGCTATCACCTAAGTAAATACCATTGTTTAAACTCTTACTCATTTTCCCTTGTCCATCAATACCTACAAGACGGGCATGATTTTTTGGTGGTAGTACAATCTCAGGTAATACTAAAACTTCTTTATTGTATGTTCTATTGAAGTCACGAACGATTTCACGAGTTTGTTCAAGCATTGGTTTTTGATCTTCACCAACAGGAACGTGCGTTGCTTTAAAGGCAGTAATATCCGCAGCCTGGCTTACAGGATAAGTAAAGAATCCTGCAGGAATACTTTCACCAAATTTTTTGTCATTAATTTCCTGTTTAACAGTAGGGTTACGGTGTAATCTAGAAACCGATACTAAATTCATGTAGTACATGTATAATTCTGCAAGTTGTGGAATTTGTGATTGAATAAAAATAGTAGTTTTTTTAGGATCGATTCCAACGGCAAGATAATCAAGTGCTACTTCTGTAATATTTTCGATAACTTTTCCTGGGTTATCAGCATTATCAGTAAGTGCTTGTTGATCGGCAATCATAATAAATACTTCAGTATCATCTTCGTTTTGTAAAGCTACGCGATTTTTTAAAGAACCAACATAGTGTCCTAAGTGAAGTTTACCAGTAGGTCTATCTCCAGTTAAAATAATTTTTGTCATAAAAGGGTAACTCCTTTAAAATAATTTTAATAATTCTTTATAATTATACCATAATCTGGCTGAAGTTTGTTTGAAATAACATAAAAAATATTAATTTGGATAAAAATTTAGTGTTTTAATTAGTAAAAAATGGTATAATAGGGAGTAAAGAAATAGTTAATTATTAAGGAGATTAATATGATATATATAGAATCAAAAAGTAATGATCCACGCTACAATACTGCATTAGAGCTTTATGCTTTTAATGAGCTAGCAGAAAAAGATGATGTGTTTATGCTATGGATAAACTCACCATGTATCGTTGTTGGTAAGAACCAAAACACAACAGAAGAAGTAAACCAAAAATTCTGTGATGATAAAGATATAAAAATCGTTCGTCGTGTAAGTGGTGGTGGTGCAGTTTACCACGATTTAAACAATTTAAACTACACAATTATCTCAAATGGTAGAAGTGGTGAAGAATTTGACTTCAAATCATTCTCACAACCTGTGCTAGATGCATTAGACTCATTAGGAGTTAAAGCGGAATTTACAGGACGTAATGACTTAGAAATTGATGGACAAAAATTCTGTGGTAATGCTCAATACGTACGTAATGGGCGTATTATGCACCATGGTTGTTTAATGTTTGATGTTGATACATCAGTTTTAGCGGATGCTTTAAAAGTATCTAAAGATAAGATTGAATCAAAAGGTATCAAATCAGTACGTTCTCGTGTAACAAACATTAAAGATCATCTTCCGAACCAAGATATGACAGTTCAAGATTTCGTAGCTGCACTTAAAAAATATATGAGTGAAAAATACGAAATGACTGATTTTGTTGCAACTGAAGACGATGAAGCTGCAATCTTAGCTATTCAAGAAGAAAAAAATAACTCATGGGATTGGGTATACGGTAAAAACCCTGACTTCAATATTAAACGTAATAGAAGACTTAAAACTGGTAAAATTGAAGCTAATATCTTGGTAGAACAAGGAGTTATTACTAATATTAAATTTTACGGAGACTTCTTCGGAGTAATGGATGTAGAAGATATTGCTAAAAAATTAGTAGGTGTAAAATACCAAAAAGAAGATGTTCAAAAAGTGTTAGAACAAATTGACATTAACTCTTACTTCTTAGGAGCAACATTAGAAGAAGTAGTAGATATTTTAGTAGACTAATAAATAATTTTGGAGTGAAGTAATATGATTATTGCAACAACAAACTATATACCAGGAATGGAAGTAGTAGAATATAAAGGTTTAGCTACAGGAGAAGTAGTAGCTGGAATTAATGTCATCAAAGATATAGGAGCAGGAATTCGAAACCTTTTTGGTGGAAGAGTTCAAGGGTATGAAGATGAAATTATTCAAGCAAGAGCACAAGTTTTAAAAGAGTTAGAAGATCGTGCAGCTGAGATGGGTGCTAATGCTGTTATCGGAGTTAGAATTGATTTCGATCCTATAGGAGGCGACGGTAACAATATGCTTTTAGTTACAGTTACTGGAACAGCTGTAGTAGTAAGATAAACTTATATAAATTATAAAATAAAAATAATAGCAATATTTGTTGATATATTGTATAATGTTAAACAGCGATTAAAATTTCAATAGAGAGGAAAAATATTAATGAAAAAAGTATTTAACTTTAAAAAGATTTTCTCTATTTTACTTTTAGCAATTGCTTTAGTAACGTCTGCTGTGTTTGTAGCAGGATGTAGTGATGATAAAGGAACAAGTTCTAGTTCATCAAAAGCAACTTATACAGTAAGTAAAGAAGAGAAAGATTATTTATCAAAACGTTTTTCAGAATTATCTAAGACGAATAATGAAACTGTAGCTTATGTTTATGCTCCAGGTACTCAATTAGATGAACCAGTAGTTCAAACTAATGACAACGAAACATACTTAGATAAAACTTTTGATGGTGGACACGTTCCTTACCTTGGTACTGTATTCATGGATATGGATAACAAAAAAGACTTCCATGACAGATTAACTTGGTTATTCGGTCACGCTCGTGGAAGTAAAGTTGGGGATCACCGTATGTTCAACGATGTTAACTACTATGATAAACAAGAATACATGGATAAACATAAATTTGTAGTTATTGAAACTCCTGAGAGAAAATACTACTATGAAGCAGCATTCTTAACAATCGTTCCAGAAACAACATCATTTTATCGTTTAGATTTTGAAAATGATGAAGATTTCTTAAACCAATTAACAAATGTTAAGAAAGATGCAGCAACTAAAAACGATAGCGTTCAACTTAAAGGAAATGATAAATACTTAGTATTATCTACTTGCCGTGAGGAAGACGAAACAATTCGTTCTAACCTGTACCTACGTCAAATTCCAGATAACGAAATGAACGATTTCTTAGCTAAACATAAAGATGAATTAAAATATGTAGCTACAAGATAATAAATAATAAAAAGCAATCTAATGATTAAGTTCACTAGATTGCTTTTTAGTTTATCTAAATAATATTTTGTTTAGGCATATTTTTAAATTCTCTAACTAAGAAGAATAAAGAAACTGAGAATGCACAAAGGTCGGTCACTGGAGTGGCATAGATTATTCCTTCAATACCAAAGAAATGTGAAAGAATAAATAACATTGGTATTAGCACAATAAGTTGCTTAGTTAGGGCAATAGTAACTCCAATTTTTGGTTTCCCTATTGCAGAGAAGAAAGTAGAACTTGAGATTTGAACACCATTTATAAATGTGAATAATAAGAAGAATCTCATGTACTTAACTGCGAACTCAAAGTAAAGATTATTACCATTACCAAATAGACTAACAATTTGTTTAGGAAAAATCTCAAAAATTAAAAAGAATGTAATTGAGATAATCATAGCATATTTCATAGTATATCTCATCGTAGTACGAACTCGTTCGTATTTTTTAGCTCCGTAATTATATCCGAAAATTGGTTGTGCTCCTTGAATTAATCCAATAATAATAGCTATAAATATTATATAAATTTTAGCTACGATTCCAGCTACAGCTATAGGAATATCATTTCCGTATATAGAATTTGTACCGTGAATATTTAACAAGTTATTTGTTACTATTTGAGCTATCATATTAGAACCTTGGAAAACAAATGAGGGCATTCCGAACCCTGCAGCAACTTTTAATAAAGGTAACTTAGGGATAAAGTCTTGCTTAGTAAATTTAACACTTTTGAATTTTGGAAAATATAAAACAAGGGCCAATGCAGATAAGAATTGGCTTATAACTGTAGCCCAGGCTGATCCAGCAATTCCCCAACCAAATCCAAAGATGAAAATTGGATTAAGAATAGTATTAAGTACTGCACCAAAAATAATGGCAAACATTGAATATTTAGGGCTATTATCAGAACGTACAATAGGGTTAGTACTAATAGAAATTAGTAAGAATGGAATCCCTAAAGATGTAATACCAGCAAAGGTCATTGCATACTCTAAAATTTCATCTGTAGATCCAAACGCGTACATTAGAGGTTTTAAGAATATGTGAACTAAAATCGTAATAATAATACCTATAATAAATAATGAAGATACTGCAGTACCAACTACAGATTTTGCTTTTTCAGGATTACCACGACCTAACTCAAGATTAAAGTTAGAGGCAGCACCAATTCCTATCATTAAACCTATAGCTAGGCAAATAGTTGTAAGAGGAAAGGCGACATTTGTTGCAGCATTACCTAAGTATCCAACACCTTGACCGATAAAAATCTGATCGATTACACTATACATCGCATTAATAATATTCGCAGTAATAGCAGGCCAGGCAAAGGATGTAAGTAATTTTTTTATAGGTTTTGTGCCTAGCGGATTTTCTATATAATTTTGTGTTTTTTCCATATGATTTCCTCCTTAAGTTATTTTATTCAATAGTGTGAAGAAAGTAGAAATTTCTTCTTCAGTTAAGTTTTTAAGAACTTCTTTTTCAGCTGTATTTAATAGATTAGAGTATGTTGATAAAACCTCTCTACCAACTTCAGTTAAATGTAGTGTAAAAGAGCGTCTATCTTTCACTCCACGTTTTCTAATAACAAAATTTTGTTTTTCAAGAGCATCAATATTACGTCCAACAATATTTCTATCTTTTCTATGTATTTCAGCAAGTTGAGCTTGGGTAACACCTTCATTTTCCGAAACGTAAATAAGAGTAATGAAATGTCCATGTGTAATGCCTATCTCAGCTAAAGGTTGTTTAGTATAACTTCTCATATTCTCTAATAGTGTAATAAGCTTATAACCCAACGCATCTTTTAACATAATTTCACCACCTAAAAATAATATAGCTAATATATTATATACCTAGTATACTACTTTGTCAACATGAAAAAGAAAACACTGAAAATAATATGTTTTATAGTTTCTCTTCAGTGTTTTCTTACTGTTTATGAAAATTTTACTCTGTTTGTATTAAGTAGAAACTTAGCATTAATTAATGTTCTAAACCACCTGTTATTTTTGTATCGTCCTTGTCATAAAAAGTCACAGCAGTTTTTATTATTAATTCTAAAGCAACGATAATATCTTCTTTTTTAAGATAAGGTATGTTAGGTTTGTCTGCAACCTGTTCTTTAATATATGGGATATGAATAAATCCAGCTTTAATATTTGGATATTTTTTTGAAGTTAGGTATAAAGATTCATACATAATGTGATTGCAAACAAAAGTTCCGGCAGTATTAGAAATAGCAGAAGGGATATTATTTTTATTCAATTCATCGACAATAGCCTTTATTGGTAGTGTAGAAAAATATGCATTTTCACCATTTTTTCTTATAGTTTCATCAATAGGGCTATTTCCAATATTATCTGGGATTCTAGCATCATCAATATTAATAGCGATACGCTCAGGTGTAATCTTACTTCTTCCACCAGCTTGACCAACACAAATAACGATGTTAGGAGAAAATGATGCTATATTTTCTTCTAAAACACGTGAGCTATCTTTGAAGACTGTAGGTAGGGTGATTTTTTTTATTTCTATATTATCAATCTTGTCTGGTAAGCTATTAACACATAAACTAGATGGATTAATACTCTCACCACCAAACTTATCAAAACCAGTTATTAATACTTTCATAATGCACCTCGTAATTTTTATAAAAAATATGTTGTAATAATTAACTTAATAATATTCTAAAGTAATTATAATATCTCAATTAAATAAATTTTAAAATTATAAATTATTATTTCAATTCTAGTTCGGAGAGTAATTCATGAAATCATCTAGGAAACGTAAGGTTACCGCTGCATTTTTTGCAGCTGCAGCGTTGGGTGGTGTTGCCCACGCAGCTCCTACCCTCAACATGAATGATTTGGTAGGTTCAAATACTACCACTGAATCAACGGCTCAAGGCAATAATAACATTGCTACTCCAGTCGTACGACCTATGGCAACTCAGCCTACCCCTGTAACTACACAATCAGTTCCAAAGGTAACACCATTAATACCGCGTGTACGTCCAGTACCTGTAAACGATATTGCAAAAGCTTTATCAGATCAACAACGGACCGTTTCACAACCACAATATGTTGTTAACAAACAAACTAATGCTGTCTTGGAACCAACATTGGCCATGCATAGCCTGATGAACGTACAACGTAAAACTGAACCTGTTACAGTACAAAAACAAGTTGATGGCAAACAGCAAGTACAAACGACACAGGTACAACGTACTCCTGTAATGGTTCAACAAGAATCTACAACACCTTTAGTTATTGCTAATACAACTCAAACTAAGGCCGTTGTAGCAAAACAAAAATTAACTATTCGAGATATTCAACGTGCAGAACGTGAAAGATTAGCTCAATTAGCAGCAGAAGAAGCCGCACAACAAGCAGGTACAAACCAAGTTGATCAGCAAATGGCTGCTCAAAAACAAGCTGAAGCTCAACGTCAAGCTGCAATTCTAGCAGAACAACAACGTCAAATGGCTATGCAAGCGGAACAGCAACGTATTGCACAGCAACAAGCTGAAGCTCAACGCCAAGCGGCTATGCAAGCTGAACAACAACGTTTAGCTACTGAGCAAGCTGAAGCTCAACGTCAAGCAGCTCTAAGAGCCGAGCAAGAGCGTATCGCTGCACAGCAAGCTGAACAAGCTCGTATCGCTGAAGCTCAACGTCAAGCTGCAGAGCAAGAACGTCTTCGCATCCAAGAAGAACAACGCCGCATTGCACAACAACAGGCCGAGGCTCAACGTCAAGCGGCTTTGCAAGCCGAACAACAACGTATTGCAGCTCAACAAGCTGAACAACAACGTATCGCAGCCGAGCAAGCTGAGGCGCAACGCCAAGCAGCTCTAAAAGCGGAGCAAGAGCGTATCGCTGCTCAACAAGCTGAAGCGCAACGTCAAGCTGCTTTAAAAGCGGAACGTGAACGCATCCTCGCTCAACAAGCCGAAGAAGAACGCTTAGCCGCTGAAGAAGCAGCTCGCCAACGTGCCGAAGCTGCCGCTAAAGCCGAAGCCGAACGACAAGCGGCTTTAAAAGCTGAACAAGAACGTATCGCTGCTGAAAAAGCTAGAGCTGAACGCGAAGCAGCCATTAAGACTGAACAAGAACGTATTGCTGCTAAACAAGCGGAACTTGCAAGACAAGCTGCAATCCAAGAAGAGCAAGAACGTTTAGCTGCTGAACAACTAGCAAAAGAAGAAGCGGAAAAACTACCTAATGCAGAGATAACTGTCGTTAAAGAAAAGTTTGAAGTCTTTGTTAAAGAATTTGAAGAAATGATCTTTAAAGAAGAGTCGATACTTCTGATGATATTATTAGAAACATTCA
>CALHQV010000318.1 GCA_938038035.1 uncultured Gemella sp.
TAACATCTAGAAGTAGCGTATATCCCCCGTAAATTTTACCATTAACAAGAGTCATCGCAGCTCCACTAACCTTCTTCCCATCAACAACAAGATCATTTCTCCCTGTTTGTTCAACCTCACTCACACCTAAATCATGTAGGATATTCACCGCGGGTTCATAGAACTTTTTGAAATTACCATAAACATTACTATCGCCACTCATAATAAGGCAGATATTCACAGCACCCTCATCTAAAAATACTGTTCCTCCACCTGTATCACGTCTAACAAGGGTGATTCCATGAGCTTTCATATACTGGTGGTTAATCTCTTTTTCGGCATTTTGAAAAAGACCTATCTGCACCTTCGGTTTGCAACAATATGGAAATATTATATCTTCATCTAAATTCAATTTATTCAATACATGTACTTGTATCGCTAAAGCTACCGCTCCATCATAAATATATTGTCCATTTCTTATCGGCTCTATTAAATACATACGCACTCCTCATCTTCTAAATCACAACAATATAAGAAGCTACTATTATTCAAGTTCAACCTTAGATAATAGTAGCCACTTCACCTTAATAGTCTGCTATTTTTATAATTAATTATCTCTATAATTCACAACAGTCTTCTTAGTAATTTTCTTCTAATTTCCTAAATTCATCTCTCGTGTGTTGTGGCAGACTCTTTCCGTAATCCATCATAAGCACGATATCTTTAAACGCAGCTTTCGGTATAGCTAGCCTTTCGATATCCTCCACACCTACATCTAGATTAATATCTTCTTCACGATTTTCTTGGAATTTAGCTACAAAGTCCGGTTCAGCAACAAAAACACTAGATAAACCTACCATCTCCGCATGCATAATAGCTTCGCGACTTTTTTCTATACTATTTATTCCACCAGTCGCCATCAAAGGAACGCGCCCCGCTAGATGTTCATGGACTACTTCATTTATCAAACGACCTTCATTAGGACCTTCAGCACGAACTTTATTAAGATAAATATTTTGTCCCCAGCTCGCTATCGCAATGTAAGATAATGGTACTCTTTCTAATATCCAATCTGTAAGTTGATTGAACTCTTCAACAGTATAACCGATTATCGCACCACGTGTCTCTTCTGGAGTTGCTCTATATCCTAGAATAAAATCCTCAGGTGCTTCGTTTTTTATAACTTCATACACCGCTTCAAAAACTTCGAGTATAAATCGAGCTCTATTTTCTAGTGAATCTACACCATATTCATCATGGCGCTTATTCGATACCGTTGAGAAAAACGTCTGCAGCATTAGTTTTTGTGCTGTTGATATTTCTATTCCTGCAAAACCTGCTTTTATCGCTCTTCTCGTAGCATCTTTGTATTTTTGTTTAATCACATCGATCATCTCATGAGACAACTCTTCTACCTCATGTTCAAACGGAAGGTGTAACTTCAACTTACTAGGGCCATAAACCTTATGGTTCACCCCGTAGTAATTAGCACCTGCTCCTGAATAAGTCAGTTGTAAAATAGCCTTCGCTCCAGCTTCTTGCATCGCACTTGCCATCTTAATAAGTCCTGGTATACAGCTGTCATCATGTGCACCGAAACCAAACTCGAACAACTGCCCATCAACATCGACATAAGCCGCACCTGTTACCTGCAACGGTGCTGACTTGGCGCGTCTTAATGCATAATCCAAGTCTTCTTTTGTGATAATTCCATCTTTTGTAGAAGAATTAGTCGTCATTGGTGACAGTACGAACCTATTTTCTAACTGTACACCGTTTGCTAGTTTTATGGGAGTTAATAATTTTTCCATAAACTCACACCTCTTTTACATACAATTGGTAAAACTAGCTTAAGATTAAGTCTACTAATTCTTTTGCTTCTACATTTCCGAAATAGTGAGTTAAATCAATGCTTCCTAATGCTTCAAGTAAGTCTTCTTCTTTTACTCTTACTCCGATAAGTTTTTCCTCTACGTCATGTACGTTACCTTTTCCGAAGAAGTCTCCGTAGATTTTAGCTTTTGTAATACGTCCTTCTTCAACTTCTAAGCTGAAATCAACTGTTCCGATCGCAAGGTGAGCATCACGGTTGTAGTTATAACGTGGTGATTTTCCGTAGTTCCAATCCCAGTTACGGTATTTTTCATCTGCTAATTTTTCAATTGCAGCCCAGTCTTCATCAGTTAGCTCATATCTCTTCGCATCTTTAATATCTTCGATTCCCATTAATCCACAGATGATTAAGTTTTTGAATTCATCGATTGTTACGTTTTGGTATTCAGGTTTCAATAGTTCACGCATACCCATTACACGTGCTCTTACTGATTCAATACCTTTTGATTCAATTTTTTTACGGTTTGGTGTTAAGGCATTAACCATCGCTTCATAGTTTACATCAAGAAGTAATGAATATCCTCCGTAGATTTTACCACGTACTAATGTCATCGCAGCTCCACTTACTTTTTTACCACGAGCAGTTAAGTCGTTACGCCCTCTTTGTTCTACTTCTGTAGCCCCTAAACTGTGAAGTACGTCAACTGCTGGTTGGTAGAATTTTTTGTAGTTTCCGTACACATCAGTGTCCCCTGGCATTAAGAAACATACGTTAACAGCACCGTTATCAACGTATACAGCACCACCACCTGTATCACGACGAACTAGAATAATATCTTTTTCTTTCATGTATTCGTGGTTTACTTCAGTTTCAGCATTTTGAAATAGCCCGATTTCTACTTTTGGTTCACAGTAATATGGGAAGATTACAGTCTCATCGATATCGATATTGTTAAGCACGTAAACTTGCATCGCCATTACTAGCGCTCCATCTGGTAAATATTTTCCGTTTCTAATTGGTTCTATTAAATACATAATTCTTTCTCCTTTATTTGTTAATTTTTGTTAATGTATTTTTTTTAGCTAATATTAAATTATATCGCGCGAAATTTATGCGCATTGTACTATGTTTAGAGTCAACTTATGCGAGGTTTTAATCCTCATTATTTTTTCAATAACTCTTCCACATCTAACGTTAAATCCTTACTATTTTGGTTAAACCACAATACTCTAGAAGCAATCCTTTCTGGGAATTGATATTTCTTCTGGTTCATAGTAACCATTAACGCATTAGGATTTTTATCTAGTTCTCTATAAAATGGATATTTTATAAACTGAGGTGTTGTGAATCCTACTCCTATTTCGATAAACAATGTTTTCTTATCACGATTATTTTCTAAAAATTCATTGTATTTATCTAGATGTTCGAAAAAGATTGGGTCTTCTACCATTCCTTTTTCAGCGTTACGCTTATTGACCTCAAGCGGTGCACCACATTCTGGACATAGTGGAATAGATCTGTAGTCAACTTCCATATTCTCCTGTTCTACAGCCAGCCTACGCATTAATGCTTTATCTTGGTACGTCTTCGCATGACAATGTTTGCTACACTGCATAAGCCCGTACTTCCCTTGAATATGAAAGACTTTATCCATATCATAACCCGCAACATCAAAGGCATTATCGGCATTTGTCGTAATAATATGATAATTTTTATCCTTTAGAATATTTTTCAACGCTAGATAACTATCACCAACAGGTTGATCAAAATAATTTAGCAAGACAAAACGACTTTGAAACGCCCAATATTCCTGCGAACTTGGAAAATCAAATAGACTCGCCTGTAACATATCTAAAAACTTATATTTTTCAACAAAATCCTTAAAGTTACTCGTAAATCTCTCTCCAATATAAGTAAAACCATCCGCAGCTGACATTCCAGCTCCTATTCCTATGACTATCGCCTCAGCTTCATCTATTAGCTGTGCTAGTTTTTCGGCATTGTTTTCTTCTAACTCTATCGCCTTCCAAGTCATTAATTTTTCTCCTCTTTTTCCATTAGCTCTTTTGCTAAAGTCTCAATAATATATTTTCTTCTTTCTATTGTTGGTACTAAAGGTATGCACATCAACTCTTCTAATTCGAATTCCGCTGCTAGATTTCTTAGTTTTTCCACTACTACTTCCTTCGTACCCCAAACTAAGCGTGTTCTATTTTTTTCTACTTTTTCTATATCCTCTTCACTTATCTCATACTCTCTAGCTGTTTTTATACTAGGGAATCTGTAAAATTCTGTAAATTCTTTCTTACCAAGAAGCCAAACATCTAAACAGCGTACTAAATCTTTTACCTCTTGTTCATCTTCTCCAATTGCTATAAATACGGCAACTACATCTTGTGGTTTTTTTTGTTGTTCACGCATTTTAGTACGATAAGTATTTAAGCACCTTTTTGCTGTTTCTATGTAATCTACAGCCTGATTAAAGAATAAACCATAAACATAGTTTTGACCTAGCTCCGCAGCTAGATTCGCACTTTTTTCACTAGTAGATAATAACCACATCGGACTTACCTTTGCTTCGGGCGGTTGCACTAGTGTTTCAGTTCCTGTAAGAAGTTCTAGTAATTCTCTACAACTATCATTGTACTCGTCTCTCGTTATAGGTGTAGTATTCATCAACTTCTGAACTATTTTAGTCCCAGGATTATTCCCTATCCCAAGATTTACCCTATTTGGATATAGCGCACTTAGAAGTTTGATCCATTCGCTAATTTTATACGGTGAATAGTGAGGAATCATTATTCCACCTGAACCTATTTGTATCTTTTCTGTATTTTGAAGAAGGTGCAACATTAATAATTCCGGGCTACTACTAGCTAAGGCAGGAACCTGATGATGCTCAGCCATCCAAAAACGACTATAACCTAGTTTTTCAGCTAGGCGAGCCAGTTCTGTACTCTCTTCTATAGCCTCTATCGCGGTCTTTCCTTCATCTACAATAGCATAATCTAAAATACTAAGTTTCATATTATTATCCTCTTATGTTTTACATTTATTTTATATTTTGGAATGACTCAAAAATCACGATTTCGAAGAAATCGATTTGGTTGAATCATTCCTCTTCTTACATATTATTTAGATTTACATA
Source organism: uncultured Gemella sp. (assembly GCA_938038035.1). Lineage (GTDB taxonomy): Bacteria > Bacillota > Bacilli > Staphylococcales > Gemellaceae > Gemella. Next base: position 4,962 of record CALHQV010000318.1, read on the forward strand.
ATTTCTGTCCTCTATTTTTTTACAGAGTTATTAAAAAATTTATCTATTCTCAAATTCATTTTTAGCTTTTTATCTAGTAAATTATCTGATATAATTAATTGTAAGAAAACCTTTTCTGAAACTACGAATTTATTATATCACATTTTCAGTAAAAGTACACACACCTAACACCATTACTTTAAAATTTTATAAAAAAATTATGGTGATTTAATCTATTGAACTTTTATAAATTTACATAAATAAAATAGAAGTTGTTACATTTTTTAGAATTGCATTTCTTATCACTTATATATTGGTTTTAGTTGTATGTTATTTACATTACTTAAAGAGGTATTTTTTATGAAATCAAAATTATTAACACCTGTTAAATTGGCTAACGGAATAGAACTAGAAAACCGTTTTGTTCTTTCTCCTATGACTACGAACTCTTCTACTGCCGAAGGATTCATTACAGAGGAAGATCTTCTTTATGCCGAAAGACGAAAAAACACCGCACCTTTACAGATTACAGGAGCCGCCTATATAAATCTTGAAGGTCAGCTTTTTGAATATGGTTTTAGCGTTCACGATGATGCATGTATACCTGGCCTTAAAAAGATGGCGCAAGCTATGAAGTCTGGTGGTGCTAAAGCTATCCTTCAGTTAACACACGCAGGACGTTTCGCTAACCACTATGTTACTACTAATAAACGTGCTGTTGGTCCAAGCTATATGGAACTTAACTCTCCTGTAGAACATATCGTTCATCCTCTTTCTATAGAAGATATACAAAAAATAAGAGAAGATTATAAGCGTGCTGCAAGCCGTACTATCGCAGCTGGTTTCGATGGTTTAGAAATTTCCAGTGCACAACGTCTTCTATTACAGACATTCTTCTCTACTTTCTCTAATGAGCGTCACGATGAGTACGGAGTGGATACATTAGAAAATCGTTCACGCTTCATCCTTGAAGTTTTTGAAGATGTATATGAAGTGATTAAAAAAGAAGCACCGAAAGACTTTATCTTCGGTTATCGTGCAACACCTGAAGAAACGCGTGGAGAAGAAGTTGGTTACACAGTTGAAGAATTTAATCAACTTACAGATTGGTTATTAGAAAGAGTCCCTCTATCATATATGGCAATTGCCAGCTGGGGACAAAATATTTATCTAAATACGGTACGTGCAGAAGGCCCGCATCATGGTCGCCTTATTAACGAAGTTGTCTACGAGCAATTAAATGGAAGAATTCCATTAATCGCATCAGGTGGTATCAATACTGTAGAAAAATGCGAAGCAGCTATTCTACACGCAGATATGATCGGATTATCTTCACCATTTGTCGCAGAACCAGACTTTGTAGAAAAGCTAAAATCAAACCATATAGACGATATTAATCTAGATGTTGGAGTTGAAGATATAGAACGTCTAGCTATTCCAAAAGCTGCCTTTAAAGACATCGTCCTTATGATGGACTATGGTAAGAGTTTACCTCAACACACTAGAGATGAATTTAGAAAACTAGAAGAAAATTATTAATAGT
>CALHQV010000319.1 GCA_938038035.1 uncultured Gemella sp.
TTTTAGCTTCTCTTTCATCCTGTAAAGATTGTAACATCCCTTCCCCTCCTTCTAAATCAAAATATTAAGAAATAACTTCTAATATTTTTGCATATCTACTTTTAAATTCAACAACCTTATTCACTTGAACTTCATTTGCTTTTTCTAATTGATTTAAAATATATTCAATTTTTGAAAGTTCTTGTTTTTGTTTTTTTACAAATAATTCATTCTTTTCTGCTAATAAATACTTACCAAAATTAATCTCATCTTCAGATAACTTCATAACACCAGGTTTTGCAACTATAATCTCATATATATGACCATCTTCTTCAATAATATTTTCTGCTGTTATCTCATAACCTAATTCTTGTAGTTTTTCTCTAACAAAATTTTCTCCAACATTTGGCTGAAGTACTAAATTTGGTTTATTCACTAATTTTTCTCTTCCTTTTTCTAGTATATCTGCTATTAGCTTTCCACCCATACCACAAATTGTTATTACTTCAATATTATCACTTAACTCGATAGCATCCAAACCTGCAGCTTTACGACAATCGATAGTTCCAACTAAGCCTTCTTCTCTAACATTTTTTATAGAAACTTTATGCGGTCCTTCAACAATTTCTCCTGCAACAGCATAATCAATTTTATTATTCTTAGCTAAATAAATTGGTAAATATGCATGATCACTTCCAATATCAGCTAATCTTCTGTTTTCTACATATTCAGCTACTAATTGTAATCTTTTATTAATTGCTAACATTCTATCTCCTTTATTAATCTAAAAAATCTTTACTAAAACTTGTCGTTATAATTGACTTATCTTTATTATCAACATTTTCAAAATCAGTTATTATTGTATCACCGAATTCTGCTTTTAGTTTTTTAGAAAGTTTTCTAAGTTTCTCTTCTTCTTTATAATCTTTTTTATCAAAAATATCAAGCTGAACCTTTAATTCTTTTACTTTTTTTATTTCATTTAACGAAACACCAAGTAGTCTTACACCACGTGTAAAATCATAGTGTTCAAGTAGTAATTCCCATGCATAATTAAAAATATCATTAGCATCACAAATAAATTCCGGAATCTTTTTAGATCTAGTAATCGTCTTAAAATCGCTAAATCTCACCATTATCGAAATATTATTTCCTACATAGCTACGCGATTTTACTCTTGAACTAACCTTCTCGCTTAATTTTTTAATTTCTTTTAAAATATCATCTTCATCTATTAAATCATTGGTAAATGTTTTTGAATTCCCAATAGATTTTCTATCAACAGTATATTTCAGTTCCGAATTACCTTCACCATTAGCCTTATTCTTAAGCCTCAATCCTTGAACACCTAGAAGACTATGTAAAATTACCTCATTTGCTACAGCTATATCACCTATTGTATTAATTCCAATTTTTTTTAGCTTCTTTGTAGAAGCACTTCCACAGCCATGCATCTCTCCTATATCTAGATTCCATAGTATATCTTTATAGTTTTTCTTGTTGATAATCGAAAACCCTAAAGGTTTTTTTAAATTTGATCCCATCTTTGCGAAAAATTTATTAAAAGAAACACCCACTGATGAAGGCATACCTAATTGTTTATAAATTCTTCTTTGAATTGTAGCTATAACTTTTATAGGTTCTGAAAAATCGCTTAAGTCAATATATGCTTCATCAACAGAAACTATCTCTATTTTGTCTGTATATTCACGCACTAAATCAAAAATCAACTTAGATTCTTGTTGATATTTAGGCATATCCGGATGAAGAATTTTTATGTTGGGGTATATCTTCCTAGCATCTCCAACTCGCATTGTTGTCTTAATACCTAACTTTCTAGCCTCATAGTTAGAGGTTACTATTATTCCATGTCTAGTTTTTACTTCACCTGCAATTGCTAATGGTTTACCTTTTAATTCAGGATTATATTTTTCTTCTACACTTGCATAAAAGCAATTCATATCAATATGAGCAATAACTTTTGACATTTTTTCACCCCTTTTAAATAGACTAAAAACGGGAACAATAAGGAGCAATTCAAAATCAACTTTAAATAAAAGTCTTTTGAACTATTCCCTATTCCGATTTCCCGTTATATTTCATTACTAAATTAATGAAAAGTTAATTATTATTATTGGTTTTCTCTTAGTATTATCGTATAGTAAGCTTGAAAGCATACTTCTTATTTCCGCTTTAACAGCTGCACATTCTCTAATACTCTTAATTGGATTATTCTCTAAATATTCAATTACTCTTTCTTCCGCTTCTTTGATTAACTCCATACTCTTCTTAACATAAACGAATCCTTTTGTTTGAATTACTGGTCTCCCAACTAAAGTTTTCTCTTTTCTGCTAATAGCATAAGAAGCTACAAAGATACCATCATTTGATAAAAGTTTTCTATCTTTTAATACACTATCCTCAACGTCACCGATACCACGTCCATCGACTAACACATTACCTACTGGAACATTGTTTTGTAGTGTCTTAGATTTACTTCCGCTTAATTCTAAAGTTGTTCCTTTAGATAAAATATGTATGTTTTCAGCAACAACACCAGTTTCACTTGCAATTTCAGCATGTTTACGAAGATTTCTAAATTCTCCTTGAACTGGAATAAAATGTTTTGGCATAAGCATGTTTAACATCATTTTCAACTCTTCTTTTGTTGCATGACTAGCTGCGTGAAGACGTTTAGAAGCTGTTACTACGTTTGCCCCGAGTTTAACTAATAAGTTTAGAGTCTGGAATAACATTACTTCCATATTTGGTGAGGGAGTAGCTGCGATCATGATTGTATCACCAGATTCGATTTGAATTCCATCAATTTTCTTCTCAGCAATATTCTTCATAGCCTCTATTGGTTCCCCTTGGTCACCTGAAGAAAGAATACATACCTCATTTTGAGGATAATCTTTTAATTCTTCTACTGAAATTAAGTTACTATCTTCGATTTGTAAATAATTCATATTTCTAGCAGTATTGATAGACGCTTCAATAGCTTGTCCTAGAAGTAAAATTTTTCTATTTTGAGCTAATGCTGCTCTTACAATATGAGAAATTGTTAAGAAGTTAGAAGCATAACAAGTTACAATAATACGCTTGTTTGCTTGGTAAAATGCATTATCTATTTGTTCTGCGGCTTCATTCTCAGGAACGTTATATCCTTTAACATTAGCATTGCTTGAATCACTTAATAAAGCTAAAACACCTTTTTGACCTAAAGTACTAATCTTCACAATATCAGATTTATATTCTTTACTTACTGATTGGTCAAATTTAAACTCACCAGTATAAACAATATTTCCTTGACTTGTTTCAATACAAATACCTAATGAATCCGGCATTGAATATGTAGTCTTAAAGAATGTAATACTAGCATTATTAAAATCATACTTATTATTGTCTTTTACATAATAAAACTTGATTCTTCTTTTAATACCTAGTTGTTTAAGATGATTCTTTAATAAATCTATTGTTAATTTAGAACCATAAACTGGGCATTTTAATTTATCTATAATATATGGTACAGCTCCCATAGAACTTACGTGTCCATTAGATAAGAAAATCCCTTTAATCTTTTGTTTATTACGTACTAAGTAACTTATATCAGGTATAACAGCATCGATCCCAATCATTTCTGTTTCAGGGAACATTAACCCTGCATCAAGAACAAAGATCTCATCTCCGATTTCAACCATGTACATATTTTTAGCTACTTCTTCCACACCTCCTAATGGAGTTATACGAATTTTCGCTAATTTCTTAGATTTATTTGCTTGTGATTTATCCTTGTTAACATTGTTAATCTTCTTAACGACTTGTTTTGAACTATTATTTTGTTCTTTTGCTACTATTTTATTATTAGAGCGACTATTATTTTTCTTCTTTATTTGAGTATTATTTTTTTTACTGTTATTATTTTTTTGTAAATTTTTAGAAATACTAATACCACTATTATTGCTCATGTTTTCCTCCTTGTACCATCGATTTTATAGGTTCAAAGTCTCTTCTATGGATTGGTGTTATCCCATGTTCTTTTAAACCTTCTAAATGTTTTTTTGTTCCATATCCTGCATTATTTTCAAAATCATAATGTGGATATTTCTTTGCATATTCTTTCATTAAATTATCACGATATACTTTTGCTATTACTGAAGCAGCCGCTATAGACACACTCTTTTCATCACCCTTAACCATACTAAAGTTAGGAATCGGATAATTTTCAAATGGCATAGCATCTATAAGTAAGAAATCTGGCTTTACGTCCAATTTCTCTACTGCTCTTTGCATAGCAATACGTGCAGCATTATAAATGTTATATTTTTCTATCTCAATATTATCTACTTCACAAATTGCATATGCCACAGCTTCTTTTTTTATCTGTTCATATAAATCTTCACGTTTTTTCTCTGATAATTTTTTTGAGTCGTTTAATCCTTCGAAATAGCTATCTTGTTTTAAAATTACCGCTGCAGCAACTACTGGTCCAGCAAGCGGTCCTCTTCCTACTTCATCTATTCCGCAAATATACTTACATCCATTATTATAACATTTATTTTCGTAAAATGATTTTTTTTCATACTCTTTTTTATAAAAAAGTTTTTTTTCTTGCTTTTTAGCATAGCTTATAAGTAATTTCTGAACTCCGCTTCTCTCATCTTTTTTTAACTCATTTAGTATTTCTTCGGAAATATTATCTTGGTTTAAGAGTTCTTTTACCTCACTAATTTTCATTTTGTTCCTCATTTTCTAATAAATCACTATAATTATCTAATGTAATAAGTCCAAATTTTTGTGTTCTAAAATCTTGAATTAATAGCTTTATAGTTGAATCATAATCATAGTCTCCATCGATTTTTTTAAATCTCTTTTCAGCTACTTTTTCCATAATAAATACATTTTCATCTTCACTTGTCACGTTTATTTTATAAAGATTATTTAAATTCTCTAAATAATTATTTTTTAATAACTCTATTAAATATAAACTTACATCATCAAGTGGCGTAATATCATCCTTTATAGAACCAATCAAACTTAATTTTTTACCAATTTCTTGATTATCAAACTTAGGCATAAGTATACCTGGTGTATCTAATAATTCTATATCTTTATTTAATTTTAACCACTGTTGTTTTTTCGTAACACCAGGTTTATTGGCTGTATTAGCGACATTTTTCTTAATAAGTTTATTGATAAATGTCGATTTCCCAACGTTTGGAACACCTATTACCATAGATCTAATTGCTCTTGGTTTAATTCCTTTAGCAACTTGACGTGCAATTTTTTCTGCAAGTTCTTCTTTAGCTTTATCTATTACTTTATTCAAGTTATTACTATTTTTCGCATCAGTATAGACTACTGTATATCCTTTATTTTCAAAATAACTTTTCCACTTTGCCGTCTCAGCTCTATCACATAGATCAATTTTATTAAATATAATTATTTTCTTCTTATCTTTAACAACTTCATCTAAGTACATATTATGTGAAGAAAGCGGGCAACGTGCATCTACTAATTCGAAAACTATATCAACTAGTTTTAGCTTTTCTTTAACTTCTCTTGTTGCCTTGGCCATGTGACCTGGAAACCATTGAATAACCATAAATTTAACTCCTTATCTTTTTATTTTATAAATTTCTTGTTTTAAACAGTCTTTATTATTTTACCACATTTTGAAGTTTTTTTAACCTATTTTGGTGTCAATTATTCGTAAAACATTAATATTTTATAATTTCAATACATAATAATTTATAAAATCGTTCATTATTTGTTTATAACTGTTTTTTAATTATAAAAAAACAAGATAGCTATGCTACCTTGTTCTTCATATTTATCTTTTATCAACTTTCTTAACAATTGTATCACCAAGAATTTGCACAGCAAATACGATAATTAAGATTAATACTGTTGCCACAAATGTTAATGTACTGTTGTTACGTTGGAATCCGTCTAAGTACGCCAAGTTACCTAAACCTCCAGCTCCGATAACACCTGCCATAGCTGTTGATCCAACTAAAGCAATTGCTGTAACAGTTAATCCTGAAATTATTGCTGGTAAACTCTCTGGTATTAAAACTTTTAAGATAATAGTCGAATTTTTAGCTCCCATTGCACGAGCTGCTTCGATTACACCTTTATCTACTTCACGAAGACCAATTTCTACTAAACGAGCGTAGAAAGGAGCTGCTGAAATAATAAGTGCTGGAATCGCTGCTTGAACACCAATAATTGTACCAATTAAAAACTTAGTAAACGGAATTAATAATACAATTAAGATAATAAATGGAATCGCACGGAAAATATTAACTATTGCAGTAACAACAGCATAAAATCCACGTCCAAATGCACTCTTACTATTAGATGTTAAGTATAATAATAACCCTAAAAACAAACCAACTACAAACACTGCAATAAGTGACTCAAAAGTCATAATAAGTGTTTCTATTGTTTTATCTTGTACTTTATCCCAATTAACTCTTGAAAAATCAAACATTATAGCACCTCCGTTAAAATACCCAGTTCATTTAATCTAGATATTGCCTTATCTGTATTTTCTTTAGTACCAATTAATTGAACAAACAGTGTACCAATATTAGCATCTGCAGTTTTATCAATATGTCCATTAATTATTGTAAAGTCAAAATCGATTTCTCGTACTAAAGTACTAAGAATTGGTTTTTTCGAAGTATTATTATCAAAAGTAAATTTAATAATAACTCCTTCAGTGAATATTTTTTTCCACTCTTCAATATTTGCTCTCTCCTCAAACTCTGAAGCAAATGAAGTTTGAGCTAAGAATTTCTTAGTAACTTCTTGAGTTGGGTGATAGAATACTTCTGAAACTAATCCATCTTCTGCAATTGTTCCACCGTCTATAACAGCAACCTTTGTACAAATTGTTTTAATTACATTCATTTCATGAGTAATAAGAACAACTGTAATATTAGTTTTACTGTGAATTTCTTTAATTAAGTTTAATACCTCTGCAGTTGTTTCTGGGTCAAGAGCACTTGTAGCCTCATCACAAAGTAAGATTGAAGGATTTCCTGCTAGCGCACGTGCAATACCTACCCTTTGTTTTTGACCACCTGAAAGTTGAGATGGATAAGCATTTAATCTGTCCTCTAAACCTACTAATTTAGCTAATTCTTCCACTCTTTCTTTAATTTCAGTTTTTGATTTTCCTAAAATTTCTAATGGGAATGCAATATTTTCTGCAACAGTTCTACTCCATAATAAGTTAAAATGTTGGAAAATCATACCTATTCTTTGTCTTTTTAAACGACGTTGCTCTTCAGTTATTTTGTTGAAGTCATCACCATCGATAATAACCTCACCATCTGTTGCTACTTCAAGTCCGTTTAACAGCCTTACTAACGTACTTTTACCAGCTCCAGAATAACCGATTATTCCATAAATATCACCTTTTTCAACTTTTAAATTAATATCTTTTAGAGCATGAACTTTATTATTATATATCTTATTAACTTTTTTTAATTCAATCATGTCTATCTCCTTTCTCTTTTTGAAAATAAAAAAACACCCTTACTCTGAATTTCAGAATAAGGGCGTTTTACGCGGTACCACCTTATATTTTACTTATTGCAACTACTAACATAGTCTATCCTATAACGTGGATCGCCGAACAAAGTTTACATTTTATGTTTACCTTATTAACCACTCGAACCATTTTCATAGATTTTATAATATACCTTCTCAGCTAACGGTACTCTCTTAAAATATTCCATCTATTACTTATACGAGTATTGGTTACTATTAATTTCTAATAAGTATACCATTATATTTTTCTGGTGTCAAGTGTGATTTTTGAAAACATTCTATAGAATATTCTGAAAATAATTATCTAATTTTATATTTTGATTTTATTTTCTCTAAGGTATTCTGCCACTACTCTAGCCATATCATCTAGTAAGTCGTCTAATTCTTCCCAGTTTTTCACCGTTGCTCCACTCGCTAATGGATGACCCCCTCCTGCATATTTTTCAGCAAGAGTATTGATTACAGGACCTTTAGAACGTATACGCACACGCACCTTGTTTCCTTCATCAATAGCAAAACACCACGCATATAAATCTTTTAGACTTCTAAGTAAGTTGACCCCTGTTGAAACTTCACCAGGATCTACCCCATATTTATCCATATCCTCTTTTGTAATTTTTAGATATGCAACACCATCTTGATAGACATCATAATTTTCAAAAATAAATGCTCTAAAACGCATAATGTTTTCACTAATTATCTCCATCTTGTCTAATAGCGCACTCATATTAAAATCATATTTTATTAATTCTGAAGCAACTCTTAGTGTATCATTTGAAGTATTCGGGAATAAAAATCTTCCAGTATCTCCAACTATACCAAGGTATAATAATTTAGCAGCTTCATCATTTAATTTAATTTCATAATATTTATTTAGATATTCATAAAAATTATAGATTAATTCACTACAAGATGAAACATCAGTATTAACTAAATTAATTCCCCCATAATTATCTAAAGGTGGGTGATGATCGATTTTTATAAGAAAGTTGTTTTTAGTAAATAGTTTTCCATCTATTCTAGGGAAGTTTGCTGTATCAGTTACTATCACCAAAGCATCTTTATAATCTTCTTCAGTTACTTCTGAATTTTTAAACAGAAATTCTAGTGATGGTGAATCCTTACCTACTGTTATAACTGTTTTTTCCGGGAAATTTTCTTTAATAAGTTGATACATTGCCCCTTGTGAACCATAAGCATCTGGATCGGGTCTTTCATGTCTATGAATAATTATCTTATCATTTTCTTTTATTTTTTGGAAAATTTCCTCATATAAATCTCCGTATATATCCATTTAATTTCTTCTTTCTTTAATTTCTTTGGAATACTTGACATGTTACCATAGCTTTGGCAACTAATTCTGTTTTATCATAAACTTCTACATCAAATTTAGCAGTTTTTCTACCAATATCCAAGATATTTACTTTTGTAGTTATAGTTCTATCTAATGGCACTGATTTCAAGAAGTAAAGTGTTGTGTTCTGCATTAGAACTTCACTTCTATTATAGTTATAGCTTGTGATATGAATAGATTCATCTATAATACTTAATAAAGCCGAACTTGAAAATGTACCAAACTGATCAAGCATTTGAGGAATAACTTTAACCTGAAGTCCATCCGCTCTTGGAACTATACCTTTTCGCATAATCTCATCAAATGTATCATTATTGTTTCCATCTTGGAATCTATTATTAGTTAATAAAGAGTTTATAACAATTTTTCTAGTTACAACCCCTAGTAACGTATTCTTAGAATCAATTACAGGCATAAGCTCATAACCTTCAGATAACATAGTATTAGCTACTGAAGATATAGGAGTTTCTAAAGTAGTAGTTTCAACTTTTCTCTCCATAACTTCTTTAATTAATGCATCTTTATCTTGTAAAAATACATCACGTGCTGTGACTATACCAACTAATTTACCATATTCATTTACAACTGGATATCTAGTATGTCCAGCTTTTAATTGAAGTTTATACCAATCTTGAACAGTATCATTTAAATTAATAGTATACAGTTTTTCAACTTTTATATAAATACTTTCAACAGTTATTATATCTCGCTTGATTATTTGGTCGTTAGTTACCCTATTAATTAAGTGAGTAACAGAGAAAGTATCATGAGGTGTAATTATCAATGGTAGATTCTTACTGTCTGCTAATGCTCTAATTGAATCATTTGGAACATATCCTCCTGTTACTAAAATAGCACACCCTTTTTCAAGTGACATTTCTATAATTTTCGGGCGATTTCCAATTATTAATAATGTACCTTTTCTAATATGTTGACCAACCTGCTCAGAGTCCATAGCACCAATTGCAAAATCTTGTACTATTTCATGTATTCCTCCACGTCCAGCGATTAATTGCCCACTTACAATATTTACAATCTCAGAATAAGATAATTTTTCTACATTATCTCGTTCTTTCTTCTGAATCCTTACTGTACCGACACGTTCAATAGAAGAAACAAAACCACGATTTTCGGATTCTTTTATCGCTCGATAAGCTGTCCCTTCACTAACTTTTAGTTCTTTAGCTACTTGACGAACTGATATTTTACTTCCAATAGGAAGACTCTTAATATATTCTAATATTTTCTGGTGTTTTGATTTCATGATTTTTCCTCCTTGTGTTTTTATTATAATACAAACATGCATTTATAACACATTATACTCATATGTAATTATATACTTTTTAGAAAACTATTTCAAGATAAAAAAATATGAAAGATAAGTTATTTTACTTATCTTTCATCAATTCATTAAAAATATTTACTCATATTCTTATTGTTAAAACATATTGAAGTTTTCTCTATCATTTAACTAATACAGTTTATTTTAGTTTTTTTTACTATAACAATCAAATAAATATTCAACAATAATATTTTACGATTTTCTACCTGCTGGCATTTTTTTAGCATAACCCATTTTATTTTCTTGTTTTACTCGAGCTATTACCAATGCATCATCTGGGGCATTTTCTGTAACTGTCGTTCCAGCTGCAACTACTGCACCATCTCCGATTTCTAATGGAGCTATTAAATTAGAATTACATCCTATAAATGCATCACTTCCAATTTTTGTTTTATATTTATTTTTACCATCGTAGTTAACCGTGATTGTCCCGCATCCAATATTTGTGTTATTTCCTACTTCTGCGTCTCCAAGATAACTAAGATGTGCAGTCTTAGATCCATCTCCATATGTAGTATTTTTTAATTCTACAAAGTTTCCAATTCTAACATGCTCACCTAGGTCACAATTGTTTCTTATGTGCGCATATGGACCTACACTAGTAAAGTCTCCAATTTTCGAATCACTAATAGTTGAAGATAATACTTTTACTCCATTTCCTATTTTCGCATTTTCTAAATATGAATTTGGTTTAATTTGACAATCTTCTCCAATTACCGTATTAGATTTAATAGTAACATTTGGATAAATTGTCGTATCACGACCAATAATTGCATTTGGTGCAATGTACGTATTATTAGGATCTACCAATGTAACTCCAGCAAGCATATGTTTAGTATTAATTCTATTTCTCATAACATTTTCTGCATAAGCTAAAGCTACTCTATCGTTCACTCCAAAAGTTTCATCAAAATCATCACATAGATATGTCTCGATTATTTCTTTTTGCTCACGAATTAAAGCAAGTACATCTGGTAAATAATATTCTCCTTGATTGTTATCATTTTTAACTTTTTCTAACATTTCAAATAACAGTTTATTATCAAAACAATAGATTCCAGAGTTAATTTCTTTGATTTTTTTCTCTTGTTCTGTTGCATCTTTTTCTTCAACAATCTTCACTAATTTCCCGTTAACATCACGAATTATACGACCATATGCAAATGGATCATCAGCTATTGCTGTTAATACAGTTGCTTTAGCATTTGTATTCTCATGGTGATCTAGCATACTATTGATAGTTTCAGGACGAATTAGTGGTGTATCTCCATACATTACTATAGTCGTACCTTCTTTATCTTTAAGTTCATCTTTAGCAACTTTAACAGCATGTGCTGTTCCTAATTGTTCAGCTTGTAGAACAAACTTAGTTCTATCTCCTAAGACCTCTTTAACTCTCTCTGCTCCATGACCAACTACAGTGATTACTTCTTGCATTTCTAAATCACTAAGGCTATCTAAAACTAATTCAACCATAGTTCTGTCACAAACTTTGTGTAATACCTTATATAATTTCGACTGCATTCGAGTTCCTTTTCCAGCCGCTAATATAACTGCATATCTATTATTACTCATTTTCAACATCCTCTTTTTCTACTTGGCGTAATTTTTCTATAACATTCCCTAGTTTAACATCAAATGTTCCATTAAATTCATCGATGTTTTCAATTTTTGATAAGTATAAATAATCATCTTCGTGTTCTCTTGGCGAATCAAAACATTGCGTGATTATCACTTTCCCAACAACATCAACATCAAATTCACTCATTAGACTCTCCATACCTGTTAGGACTCCTCCTCCACGCATGAAATCATCCACTAATAGTACTTTTGATCCTGTATTTAAACTTCGTTTAGATAAAATCATCGTTTCTATTTTCTTAGTCGAACCTGAAACATAGTTTATTGCAACAGTAGTTCCTTCAGTAACTTTATTATCTCTTCTAATAATAATTACAGGCTTATTCAGTATTGAAGCTATAGCATAAGCAACAGGAATACCCTTTGTTGCTACTGTAACTACAGCATCTACTTCTTTATTTTTATAAACTGTAGCAACCACTCGTCCTAGCTTGTTCATTAAACTAGGATTACCTATTATATCAGACATAAAAATATATCCACCTGCTAATAAACGATTTCCATCATTAATTTTATCAAGAAAACCATTAAGAATTTCTCTAGCATCTTCTTCTACTAATGTTGGGATAAATAAAACACCCCCACTTACTCCAGCTAGAGTTTTAACTTCTCCAATATTTTCTTCTTTAAAACCATTTTTTATTATGTGGATATCTTCACTAATAGAAGACTTAGCTTGATTAAATTTTGAAACGAAATATGTTAAAGGAATTAATTTATTAGGATTATTTAATAAATATTCCGTCATAACAACTATTCTTTCACTTCTCTTTAACTTCATCTCATACTCCTTACATGTACATATAACGATTCACAATCATTATACAATACATTCAATATATTTTATTCGTATATTATATGTATATAATACCACCATTGTTCGGAATAGTAAAGATATAGCAAAGATTTTTAAGTTCATTTTAACTAATCAAACAATTTATTACTGTATATATAAAAAGAAGAGATAGCATTTTCATTCTATCTCTTCTAATTTCTATTATTTTTCTTTCCAAACTTCTAAAGTTCGTATTTGATTTTCCTCTACTTTTCTAACTACAAATGTTAATTTATCTATAGAGTAGACTGCCCCAACTTTAGCTTCATATTTTTCTAAATATACATAAGCTCCAATAGTATCTACTTCTTCATGAGGTAAATGTACATGGAATAATGCGTTCACATCTTGTATAGGTACCCAACCATCAACTAGATAGTGACCATTTTTTAACTTTTTAATTAAGCTTTGTTCATCTTCATCGAACTCATCTCGAATTTCTCCAGTAATCTCTTCAACTATATCCTCTAGCGTAACTACACCACTAGTCCCTCCATATTCATCTGTTATAACAATCATATGTTCTCTATTTTGCTTAATAGTTGCTAAAACTTGAGAAATAGGTGTATGCTCAAAGATTTTTATCGCTGGTGTGATATATTCTTCTAAGTCTTTAGTTGTTTCTATTGGTTTATCTGTAAATAATAATTTCTTAACATTCAAAATCCCTAGAATTTTATCTTTATCACCATCTTCAATTACCGGATATCTTGTATATTCTTCTTGTTTTAATTGTCTCATTATAATCCCTAGAGAATCACTCATATCAATTGCTTCAACCTCTGTTCTAGGTGTCATGATTTCTTTAGCGATTTTATTATCGAATTCAAACACTCTCTCTACATAGCGGTACTCTACATCATTAATTTGACCATGTAGTCTTGAAGATTTCATAATCGTTCTAAGTTCTTGTTCACTGTGAATATCATCGTGTTCAGAAGCAGGTTCGAATCCAAACATTTTCGCTATAAGATTGGCTAATGAATTAAGTAACCACACTAGCGGTCTCATAACTTTATCGAACATATACATTGGCCAAGCCACACGTAAACATGTTTTTTCTGCAGATTGAATCGCTATAGTTTTAGGAACTAATTCTCCTAAAACGACATGTAATAATGTCATAAACCCAAATGATACCACTAATGAAATAGTATGCGTAACTGTTTCATTTAAGTTTAACAATTCAAAAATAGGATTAAATAGAGAATGAAATGTAGATTCCCCTATCCAACCTAATCCAAGAGAAACAATTGTAATACCTAGCTGTGTTGCAGACAAGTAGTGATCTAATTGTTCTACCATCGTAACTAATATTTTTGCTGTTTTATTTCCTGATTCAACTAATTCATTCACCCTTGTTGGTCTAAGTTTAACAAGTGCAAATTCAAACATTACAAATATTGCCGAGGCAATAAGTAATAATACAATTATTAATATTTTAATTAAGATACTGAGATCCATATGGTTTTAATTTAACCTCTTTCCTTATTTTTTAGTCATTAATAAATAATTTTACTACATATAAACTTTTTTTTCAATTATTATAGTATCAACCTAGAATAGTGAATTTTTTTGGGAATGAAATATATACTACATAATTTTTAATTCATTATATTGGAATTTTCTTTTACAGAGTGTTAGTATATAAAATATATGAAAACGCTATAGAGAGGTGTAAGATGAAAGATATTGTAGACTTTAATAATTTTTGGAATAAAAAAATAGAACTTATTGATGCTATTCAACCTAAATTCATTTTAAATAAAACTTCATTTTCAAAATTTGATAATATAGAGTTCTATGATTTAACTTTCACTAGCTATGATAATTCTGTTATTTATACAAAATATATAAAAA
>CALHQV010000320.1 GCA_938038035.1 uncultured Gemella sp.
AGCATATCTGCTTTCATATATTGTGGACAATATTATATACCCTTATGTGAATCTGATTTCTAATATGAATGTGAGATTCAGTCTATTTCCTGTAGTCGTAGTCCTGAACTTCATACTGACTATAATCCTTGTTATAATAGTTAGGGCGTTATTATCAATATTACGAAAAATATACCTTCTTAGTAAGATTACTTCTACAAAATAAATAATAAGAGCTTTAGCTTACCTAACCAGTGAACTAAAGCTCTTATTATTATATTAATTCTTTTTATAATTTCTTCCTATTCGTCTTGCAAATCGCTTATAGGTGGAAGCGACGGAACCCAAGCTCCATCATTTCCTACATAATAACGGCCACCATCTACATATCTATTAGTAACCATTCTTCCGTCTGATCCTAGCCAGTAATTCCCTGCCCACGCATTTCTTACTGCCGAACCATTTTTATAGTAGTACCAAGCATCACCACTTTTTACCCAACCATTTTGAGCATGTTGAGCATGTGGTTTATATTGTCCATTTGATTTACTGATTTCACATGCTATTCCATCACCATCTCTATCTAGATGTCTTGAATAACCGTCTTCCCCTACTCGAATATCTCCGTATCCTTGGTTCCACGCTTCTTTACAACTATGGAATGTAACTGCTTGTGCCTGTGGACTTGCTACTTCTCCTATACCTACTACTAATGACACAACCGCCACAATACTTAATAATCTTCTTTTTTTATTCATTAATACGCTCTCCTTTATTTCATTATATTGATATAATACTATATATTGTATACATTTTCAAATATAATCATAAAGGGGATCTCAAATAATTAATATGTATTTTTTAAAACCTAGGTTGTATATACAATAAAACTCGAATCCAGATTATCCCAGACTCGAGTTTTATTATTTAGTTTACATATCGTGGCGATTAATAAGACTAATTTAGTTTACATATTCAAAAGAAGAAATACCTTCTTCCCTACATAATTAACTTGGCACCTTTTGATCTTCTCTACTTAATATTAAAATTCTTAAGTACGATACTAAATGTAGTTAGATTATGTAATAATGCTAGTAAGTTCGATGGTAATACATTTATTAACCCTAAGAATATCAGTGAACTATTAATCGATACTGTACTCTTAACATTGTTACTCATTTGAGCTCGTAGTGTTTTAGAAACATCTGACAGTAATAATAGCGAGTTTAGTGAATCTGATTTTAGGACAACATCACTGATTTGTTTTGAAAGATCAGCACTTTCACTCATAACGATACTTACGTCACTTTCTGATAATGCTGCTGAGTCATTTAGACCATCACCTATCATTAGAACTCGACGTCCCTGTTCTTTTTCACTCTTAATGTATTCAAATTTCGTAACTGGTGTCATACTTGTATGTACTTCATCAAAAGTTACATCTTTTAAAATTTTCTTCGTTCTAAGTTCATTATCCCCTGTTAAAAGAATTACCTTTTTACCTCTATTTCTAAGCTCGGTTAACACTGCACTAGCTTCATCTCTTAACGGAATATCCACACAGAAGATTGAGATTAATTTCCCTTTGTATCCTAAGAATAATAGATTATATTGTTCTTGTTTTTCGGCTATGATTTGTTCTTGCTCGTTAGTAACAACTACTCCTTCGTCTTTTAGCAATTGTCTACTTCCGATAACTACTTTCTCTCCGTCGATATGAGATACTATTCCTTTTGAAGCAATGTGATATAACTCTGTATGCATCTCTTCATGCTCGATTCCATCTTCTTCCGCCTTACTTACTACAGCACTGGCTATTGGATGATAGATATGTTCCTCTAAACACGCTCCAATTCTAAGGACTTCTTCATAAGAATATTCATAAAATGGTAGTACTTCTTGAATATATGGTTTAGATACTGTAATTGTTCCTGTTTTATCAAAAACAAATGTATCTATATCCTCATATTTATCAAGAGTTACCGAATTTTTCACCACAATTTTTTGATCAATTAGGTTTTTTATAGTAGTTAGATATGCTACAGGTGTTGATAATTTCAATGCACATGAATAATCTACTAGTAGGAACGACATAGCCTTCGCGAATGATCTTGTAAATAAATACGTTAATCCCATCGCTAAGAAGTTATATTTTACTATACTGTCGGCTAATTTGATATATTTGTAATGATATGTGTCTTCTCTACTTTCAGAATCTTTCATCAGTTGAATTAAATGTTGGATACGACCATTAACTTGTGGATTTTCAACTTTCAGTTTAATCTCACCGTTAACAACTATCGTATTAGAATAAACTTCATCTCCAATATTCTTCACAATCGGGAAACTTTCTCCTGTCAATGAACTTTCATCAACACTAGCTCCTCCACTCATCACAATACCATCAAATAAAATTTCATTTCCTTCTGAAACTAGAATTATATCGCCTTTTTTCACCTCTGCACAAGTTATTTTTCTATTACCTTCTTCTTCAACAAGCCAGATTTCTCTATCCATAGAAGTTAGGCTTTGTTCTAATACTTTTACAGATTTTTTCTCAGACCAGTTGTTTAGAGCTTCTCCTAATTCCAGGATGAACATAATAGAACTTGCCGTTTCACGAGCTCCCGTCGCTAATGAGACTAAGATTGCTGCTGAATCCAATGTTTCCATGGTAACTTGCTTTCGTCCTAATAATTTTAGCGTATCTTTCAAATACCCTGATGCTTTCCACCATGTGTGAATAGCTCTAAGCGGAAGTGGCACGAATAATTTAGACATTGCACGCCAAAAAATGGCATCTACAATTATTGAATAAGGGCTTTCTTCAGCTACCACAACTGGATTTTCATAACAGTCTCTTACTTTTTCTTTATCTACTAGTTTAAAGAATTCTTGTAAACAACTGTTGCAACCATCTTTAAACATAACAACAAAAGTGTACTCATCTTGATAAAAGTCCACTTTTTGTATGTTTTCGATTTTTGATGCCTGCTCTTTAAAATATACTTTTACATCTGGTGTCAAGCGAAAATCAGCTCTAACTCTCGCTCTTGCACTCGAAAGATGTAGTATTTTAAAATCCATCTTATTTTTCCTCTAATTCTTGAAGATTGCTTTCTCTTTTTTCTTTTTCGTATAAGTCTTTAGCATCCGCTACTACATCATCAGCATGTTGCTTGATGTTTGATACTGTTCCTTCTACTCCATCTTTTGCTTTATATAATTTTGATAAAACAACAGAATATCCTTTCTTCGCATCCTTACTTGCTAGAAGTTTAAGACCTAAAGTTCCAAATGCTACTCCTCCTGCGAATACTCCTGGTGTTTTAAGTGCTGCTTTTGCTACTTTTAATGCTTTAATTGACATATTTAATTCCTCCTTATATACTTTATATTTATATTATTATATCACTTTACAAATTATATGTAAATCCTAATATATCAAGCTTTAACTAATATTCTTTAGCATTCTAAAA
>CALHQV010000321.1 GCA_938038035.1 uncultured Gemella sp.
ATATTTATTCTATTAATAAACTTTCAACTCGTTTAGTTTCAGATACTAAATCAAATCCTTTTTCTAATATATTTTTCTTAACTATAGTTGTATCGATTCTTTTTTCTTTTTGTAGTTCTAATATTTTTTCAGCCCATTTAATTGGAGAATCACTTAATGAAAGATAATGATAATTCGAATTTACTATAACCTCAGGTGGAATGACATCTGAAGCGAGTATAGGGACCCCATTTGCTTGAGCTTCCAATAGAACTACTCCCAAACCCTCAAATCTTGACGGGAATATAAAAAGATCAAACATACTATACAAGTCCTCAACATCACTTCTCATTCCTAGAAATTCTACTTTATTCCTTATCCCTAGCTCTTTTGCTTGTAATTCTAGTTTAGTTTTATCTCCTCCACCGACTAAGAATAATCTTGTATTATCTTGTTTTTTCACGAGTTCAGCAAATATTTCTAAGATGAATTCCTGATTTTTTTGATAATCTATTCTACCTATATGCCCTATGACTAACTCTTTATCACTTATATCAAATCTTTTCCTATATTGTTCCCTCACGTTTGAATTAAAAATATACTTTTCTACATCTATTGCATTTCTAATCCACTTAGTTTTTTCATATATCTTTTTAGGGAACATCCATTCTTTAGCTTCATCACTACACGCCCAAAAATCAGTAGCATGTTTGTAGATAAAAGGACGATGTATTTTATGAATAAAGGTAAGTAACTTTTTATTTGAACCAGCATTATGAGAATGTATTATAATTTTTTTTATTCCGTATTTTTTAGCATATATAATCGGTTCAATACTTATTATCGCCTGTAAATTAACCCATATTGCATCATATTTTCTAGAATTTTCCTTGAAAAATGTTTTTAATTTTTTCCTATACAAAATAAAATTATTCCTTTTTCTAGGTATATTATGATAGATTATTGAATTTTTAGAAAGTCTCTCAAAGTCTTCCGAAAAACCAACTTTCTCATTATCTCCAAATAACAAAAAATCAAAATGAAAATTATCTTTATTCATATGTTTATAAAGATTCAATATAACTTTTTCCGTTCCACCTAGATTAGGAGTTAATCCTAATATTAAAATCTTTTGCATATATTCGCATCACTTTCTTATTTATTCAATTCCTCTCTTACTACATTAAGAGCTCTTTCGATTACTACGTGCATATCATAATATTTATAATCTGCAAGACGACCACAGAAGATAACATCTTTACCTTTTGCTTCTTCTAAGTATTTTTGATACATTTCATTATTTTTAGTATCATTAATTGGATAGTACGGTTCATCTCCACGTTTCCAATCTACTGAGTACTCACGTGTAATAACTGTTTTTTCTTGAGTACCTTTTTCGAAATGTTTGTGCTCGATAATACGAGTGAAAGGAACTTCGCGTTCTGTGTAGTTCACTACAGCATTACCTTGGTAGTTCTCTTCATCTAGTACTTCATGTTCAAATCGAAGACTTCTATACTCTAATTCTCCGTATTTGTAATCGAAGTATTGATCTATCATTCCAGTAAATACCACTTTTTTCGCGCTTGCTTCTAACTCTTCACGGTTTTCAAAGAAGTCTACATTTAGCTCTACTTCGATACCTTTCAGCATGTTTTCAATAATAACATTATATCCACCGATTGGAATACCTTGATATCGATCGTTGAAATAATTGTTATCGAATGTAAAACGTACTGGAAGACGTTTAATGATAAACGGTGGTAGTTCTGTAGCACTGCGTCCCCACTGTTTTTCTGTATAACCTTTAATTAAAGTTTCGTATACGTCAGTACCAATAAGTTTAATCGCTTGTTCTTCTAGGTTTTTAGGTTCACTATCTTGCAGATGAGCTGTTTGTTCAGCGATTTTCGCTTTAACTTCTGCAGGGGTCTTAGTTCCCCATAATCCGTAGAAAGTATTCATATTGAAAGGTAGATTGTATAATTTACCTTTGTAGTTTGCTACTGGTGAGTTAATATAGTTGTTGAACTCAGCAAACTGATTCACATAATCCCAAACTTCTTTGTTAGAAGTATGGAAGATATGCGCACCATATTTGTGAACGTTGATTCCTTCAACATTCTCACAATAAATGTTCCCACCAATGTGGTCACGTTTATCTATTACTTTTACTTTTTTTCCTTGTTTTGTTGCTTCATGAGCAAAGATTGCACCTGACAATCCAGCTCCTACTATTAAATAATCGTACATACCTTCACCTTTCATAATTTTTCGTTTTATTGTATGTATATAACACTGTACTTACTACCATAAAGAAACTATTAAATTGAATAGACAGTATCAAGTCATCTATTATTCCATGAAATGCAAGTAATACCAATATAATAACTAAATACACATCCTTATTTTTATATGCTTTATACACCATCATAGTCATAATTAAAATAAATATTATTAAAAATAATATTCCCATACGCAATAAGAGCTGTATGTATAAATTATCTACATAGTCGTAAGTATCACTCATATTTTGTTCGCCGTCAGCATCTAATCCCATTCCAATTAGATTTATTTTCTTTCCAAACCAATCAATTCCATAGAAATCTAATGTCATATTACCTAGAGATAATCTTCCACCTAGTAACTCATTCAAGTTAGACTGCCATTCACTCAAATAATCATATTTCAATGTAAAATATATACTAGTTACTGCAGATACTATATAAGAAATAATTAGATATCCTCTCTTAAATATATTCTCTATACTATTATATTTTTTAAATAACGCTGCCAAAACAATAATAATAATCGATATACCTGTAGTTAGTCTAGAATCTGTAAATAAGTATAAAATAACACTACTTACGAAAAGTATTATTAATGCTAACCAAGTTATATTCTTTCGTTCA
>CALHQV010000322.1 GCA_938038035.1 uncultured Gemella sp.
ATAATATATTATTAATATTAGAGTATAGTCAATATAAAAGATATGGAATTATGAAATTTTAATCTAATTTTAAAATTTTAAGTAAAATTTATTACTAAACTCAGACTTTAAACATAAATAAAAAACAAGCCCCTTAAACGTTAGTTTAAAGGGCTTATTTTTATTATCTGCTGTAGTACTCAACGATAAGTTGTTCGTTGATTTCTGGGTGTAATTCACTTCTTTCTGGAAGTCTTACTAATGATCCTTCTAATTTATCAGCATCAAAAGTTAAGTACTCAGGTACAAAGTTAGTGATTTCAACAGCTTCTTTAATGATTTCAAGGTTTCTAGATTTTTCTCTTACTGAAACTACTTGACCTGGTTTAACAGCGTAAGAAGCGATGTCTACTTTTTTACCATCTACAAGAACGTGTCCGTGGTTTACTAATTGTCTAGCTTGACGGTTAGTTCTAGCTAAACCTAAGCTGTATACTACAGAATCTAAACGTGTAGCAAGTAATGCCATGAAGTTTTCCCCGTGAAGACCTTGTAATTTACCAGCTTTATCGAATAATTTACGGAATTGTTTTTCGTTCATACCGTGTAGATAACGAAGTTTTTGTTTTTCTTGTAATTGTAAACCATACTCAGATAGTTTTTTTCTTAAGTTAGGACCGTGTTGTCCTGGTGCGTAAGGACGTTTAGCTAACTCCTTACCAGTACCGCTTAGTGAGATTCCTAAACGACGAGATTTTTTCCAAGTTGAACCTGTAAAACGAGCCATTATGTGCTCCTCCTTTTATCTTTTTGTTTTTATTGTTGTGAAAACAAAAAGCACGATTATCGTTGTTGTATATGTTATAAAACTGGAACTTCGCCTAGCAGCATAGGCTACGAGTTGCCACATTAAAAAATGTATAACATAGAGGCAATAACAATTAATCCACTGCTATTATTTTACACAAAGAATAGTTTACCATCATTTTAGATAATAGTCAACTATTTTGGTAGTATATTATTAATTTTTTTTTATTTATATTACCTATTTATTTACATAGATTAAGAAATTTTTTGAATGTGTCTACTTCATAATCGACTTCTGGATGCCATTGTAGACCGATAAGATTCCCTTTCTCTATCGCTTCAATGGTTCCGTCATCTGCTAAAGCTGTAACTTTGAATCCTTCTGCAACATCTTTTATAGCTTGATGATGAATTGAGTTCACTTCGGTTTTATTTCCATATAAGCTATGAACAAATGAATTTTCTTCAATATCAATAGTATGACGAATTAATTGTTCTTTACTTGAATGTTCATCTATATGTTGTTTTAATGTACCTCCATGATAGATATTTAAACTTTGTAATCCACTACAAATCCCTAAAATAGGCTTATCACTTTTCTCAAAAAGTTCAATAAGTTTGAAGTCTAACTCATCCTCATAAGGATCATCAGGATACTCTAATCCTTCTAAAGGCTTTTCTCCATAATATTTTGGATTAATATCCCTATCACGTCCAGCAATTATCAGGCCACTACACATGGCTGCAATTTCCTCTAATCCATTTTCAGAACAAACTGGGAATAAAATAAAGCCAGCTTTTTCTGCCATTTCTGAAAAATAACCATTAATGTATAAACGTCTTTTAGCTATACCAGCGTCTGATTTGTAATCGACACTTCTTGTAGAAATTGCAATTATTTTCATGTGCAATGACCTCCTTTTTTAATTTATGTTTCTTATTATATAAAGTTTGTATAGAATTGTCAAGATTCAGCTTTCATTATTTTCAGATGTTTCTGAAAATTCATAAATATTTAGTACATAATTTATACTCATAGTAGTTAATTTATCAAATGTTTGTATATTCTATTGTAAATGTACTGAAAGCTATGTATAATAATAATGTGCTAAATTTAAGGAGGAAGAATTGAATGAACTATATATTGACAGTTAAGTATCCTAAGCAAGAAGTAATAGAAGATGGCAAAGAATCAGTTACAAATATAAAAGAAAATATAGAAGCTGCAACTGTAGAACAACTTCTAGAAAAATATCAAGAATTTCAACGAGTAGGATATGATGTAAAAGTCAATTTTGTAACTGCTGATGTCTACGATGAATTTGATGTTTTTAAAATGGCTGAGATTTTCGATCTTAATGCTATTGATTACAGTGCAAAACTTAAGTTTATAAATCGTTCTAACAAAGGATCACATGACTACATCAGCAGCCTTGCTAAACTTTTTGATAGATATACCTTTGACTATGATATTTCTATCAAATTAAAAGTTAACGAAAAATCAGAAATTGATTTCCAAAATGAAGATACTTGGTTTGGCGAAACACCAGTATACCAAATTAATCCAAAGATTAAAGTAAAAGATGCCAAACTATTTAAAAATTTATACGATGAGTTAAATGAAATAGCTCAAGTAAGCGCAGAAATTAAACCAAAGAAAATCGAAGAAAAAATACTATTATTATCTTTAGATAATTATCCAGCTGGAACAGAGGTAGTATTTACTCTTAAAGATTCAGAAATTTACGAATAACATATAAATTTAGAATACTTGAAAATT
>CALHQV010000323.1 GCA_938038035.1 uncultured Gemella sp.
CATGTTGAGGCGGTAAGTTTGCTAGTCAAGGAGTAAAACGACGAAGATTAGCATTTACTTCCGCCCATGCGATAGCTGTCCGTGATTGACAAGTGCTAGCACGCAGACAGAACGGAGATAGCGAACCGCTGAGTGTGTCGCTCTGCTCGTAAAAGCTTAGAAACCTTTGAACGAAAGGGATAATGAAAGCCTTGATTGCAAGGCTTTTTGCTTTATGGTGGGTAAGTATCAGAGTGAGAAAATTTTTGGAATGAGTAGAAGTGATAGCTAGAAATTATCAGTTTCTATTTCCATTTACCCTGTGGGTACGTGTTTGTTTCCATTGACAAGGAGTTTGTGGGAATAGAAATGTACCCACCTTGTTTGAATCAAGTGAAGTGTAGTTGAAGGAAATCTGTTGAAAGCAATACTTCATTTTACCGAATAAGTAATAATTTAGGCAACTTCAAATCGATTAAAAAAAACTATTTTAAAGGTTAAGAGTAGACAAAAATTGTCCACTCTTTTTTGCAAACTCAATTTATCAATAAATGAAATGAGGGAATGTAAAATGAAATATTTTGAGGTTGAGTTAGAAAATCCTGATGAATTTTTAAAACTACAAACAGAAGATTTTGTGAAAGCTAATCGCTTGCTACTAAGGAAGATAATCCAGAGCGTTACAGTCTATGAAGAAAACTTCGTCATATCCTTTAAATCTGGCATCGAATTGGAAGTATGAGTCTCATTCCATAACTTTTATATTGAACATATCATCTTGTTGTGTTATACTATAAATTGATATAAACAAAGATGTAGGAGGAACCGAAACTATGACAGCCTCAATGCGTTTAAGATAAGCTGGCAATAAAAAAAGCAGAATCTATACCCGATGATAGGCTTTTTTGTTGTGCTTATTTATACGATATTGAGCATTCATTAGTTACGGTGAGGATATTGGTTATTTAACTATACCTTTATTTAACTATGTCTTTAATATGAATGTTTCCAAATTGTATGTATGCAGACCAAAAGCCACATTGTGGGGTTTGGCCTGCATTTTTTATTGCCTAGAATGCTATTCAAAATAGAAATTCAAGCAAAATAATATGCAGGAGATAATATAAATGGAAAAATACAACAATTGGAAACGAAAATTTTATGCAATATGGGCAGGGCAAGCAGTATCATTAATCACTAGTGCCATCCTGCAAATGGCGATTATTTTTTACCTTACAGAAAAAACAGGATCTGCGATGGTCTTGTCTATGGCTTCATTAGTAGGTTTTTTACCCTATGCGATTTTGGGACCTGCCATTGGTGTGCTAGTGGATCGTCATGATAGGAAGAAGATAATGATTGGTGCCGATTTAATTATCGCAGCAGCTGGTGCAGTGCTTGCTATTGTTGCATTCTGTATGGAGCTACCTGTCTGGATGATTATGATAGTATTGTTTATCCGTAGCATTGGAACAGCTTTTCATACCCCAGCACTCAATGCGGTTACACCACTTTTAGTACCAGAAGAACAGCTAACGAAATGCGCAGGCTATAGTCAGTCTTTGCAGTCTATAAGCTATATTGTTAGTCCGGCAGTTGCAGCACTCTTATACTCCGTTTGGGATTTAAATGCTATTATTGCCATCGACGTATTGGGTGCTGTGATTGCATCTATTACGGTAGCAATTGTACGTATACCTAAGCTGGGTAATCAAGTGCAAAGTTTAGAACCAAATTTCATAAGGGAGATGAAAGAAGGAGTTGTGGTTCTGAGACAAAACAAAGGATTGTTTGCCTTATTACTCTTAGGAACACTATATACTTTTGTTTATATGCCAATCAATGCACTATTTCCTTTAATAAGCATGGAACACTTTAATGGAACGCCTGTGCATATTTCTATTACGGAAATTTCCTTTGCATTTGGGATGCTAGCAGGAGGCTTATTATTAGGAAGATTAGGGGGCTTCGAAAAGCATGTATTACTAATAACAAGTTCATTTTTTATAATGGGGACCAGTTTAGCCGTTTCGGGAATACTTCCTCCAAATGGATTTGTAATATTCGTAGTTTGCTGTGCAATAATGGGGCTTTCGGTGCCATTTTATAGCGGTGTGCAAACAGCTCTTTTTCAGGAGAAAATTAAGCCTGAATATTTAGGACGTGTATTTTCTTTGATCGGAAGTATCATGTCACTTGCTATGCCAATTGGGTTAATTCTTTCTGGATTCTTTGCTGATAAAATCGGTGTAAATCATTGGTTTTTACTATCAGGTATTTTAATTATTGGCATTGCTATAGTTTGCCAAATGATAACTGAGGTTAGAAAATTAGATTTAAAATAAACAATATTGGAGGAATATTTATGTATCTTATTTTCATGTAACTCTTCCTGCTAAAATCGCAGGGTTTTCCCTGCATACAAGCAAATGAAAGCATGCGATTATAGACAGGAGGAAATGTTATGGAATTAATATTAAAAGCAAAAGACATTCGTGTGGAATTCAAAGGACGCGATGTTTTAGATATAAATGAATTAGAAGTATATGATTATGACCGTATTGGTTTAGTAGGAGCAAATGGTGC
>CALHQV010000324.1 GCA_938038035.1 uncultured Gemella sp.
CCAAACAGTCCGAATAACCCCATACTTTTGCTCCTCCAATTTTATATTTTTGAGTATTGCAAATTCTAATTTGTTTCACTTAATATCTAGAATATTGTATCATTTTTTTACTAAGTTTTACAGCCTAACTCATACTTCTTTACCTGTGTTAGTTCCCTTTTTTCTTGCAGTAATTTATCTGTACAGCTTCTGACACTTTCAGCCTGTTCCACTTCTTTTCGTATATCTTTGATTTGAGGATATAGACCATCTTTTTCTTTCCTCAATGGGCCAATTTCTACCTTCCATTTGGATATATTTAGGGTCTTGCTCTCGCCTAAATGTTCTTGGAGATATTACTTTGCACTTTCAAATAAAATTAACGATGTCATTGTCCATATAAGCGTCATAGAGCTTGTCCAAAGCACTTTCATCGTTGGCACCTTTTTCCACACTTATAATTGCCTTAACGAAGTCCTTGTGGTTATCATTGTCCATATCTTCTATTTGATTTCTCATTTTTTAAATTTATATAATTTGCAATAAAAAGCGACAGATCCCCGAAATACATTATGTAAATCAGTCTGTCGCTTTTTCTATTTCTTAAAACGGTTAACTGCTGATTAAAAGTCTTATATTCTTTCATGGTTGCTCTCCATAAAAAAATGGCCAGGGCATCGTATGCTTCCTGACCTAATCTTATGCCTAAATTATATATTTCCAATCACTAATTGTCAAGTACCATTTGCCCTTATTATAACTTATTCATTTATCATAATTGTTGCAGCACCAACTTCAAATTTTTACAACATTTCATTTAAATTTATGTCTCACACAGTCTACCATGAAGCAAGAAAACTCCGGATACAGCTTGAGCCTCACTTTTGGTTTGAAAGTTAGAGATTTTACACGAGAAATCATTTCTTCATATTCTCTTTTATCTTTTTCCAGTTCTTCAATATATTTCTTTTTATCTTCCTCGCTCACATAGTCATCATCAACTATAGCTTCTTTAATAGCATCCATTAAATAGAGTCTATTTTTTTCTTCAAGGACAAAAAATTTTGCTTTTTCATCCTTTAACCATAAAGCATAATAATAGTGCTCCCAGTCAGCTAGATAGTATTGACAAATAACATCATTGCTATAGTAATCTAAAAATTCATCGAATTCTTCAAGTACATAATAGGCATCAAAAATTTGCTCCGCAGAAATATCATCTGTTTTCAAATTGTGATTTTCATCTTCTCCTGACTTTACTTTTTCTAACCAAGATATTGCTTTATCTTTATTACCAAGATATACTTCGCAGTATGCAATGCTAAGCAATAGACTCATTCTATCAGGATATTTTTTTAATAATTCTAAAAATATTTCTTTAGCTTTCTCATATTCTTTGAGTTCATATAAAGAGACTGCATGATTGAAGGCATATTCATAACTATCATCAATATTTTTAGCTTTTTCAAAATATTTTTGACTCAATATAAGCCATTCTTTATCTTCATTAGATTGGTACATACTAAAGTAATAAAGCCCCAATCCTGTATATGTTTCAACAAAAGGAGAATCTAAATCCTTTGCTTTTAGTAAATATTCTAATGCTTCTGCAGTATAATCATAGTTAAATGCAATATTGGTGTAAACTCTTGCTTTTTGAGCATTATCTAAATAAATTTCAAATTTATCAAGAAAAGAATTTAAATATCTTATATACTCACCACGTCTAAGCTCTAACTTTAACGAAGCAAGCGTACATACTATATCAATATCTGAAGGATATTCTTTTTGTTTGGATAACAAGTAGCTTTCCATTTTTTTAATGTATTCTTTTGATCTTTCATAGTCCTTTAAAAATGTCTCTTTATATCTATCCTCATATTCTTTTTTCTGCTTGTCCCAATATGCCTTTATTTCATTTATCAAAATCTGTATTCCTTATTAGTTAAAATTTAACAAACACTATTTTCACTTTTTATCCTTTCCTACAGCTTCGAATTTACGTATCCACATATATTTATATTTTCTACTATTACAATACTATCCAATTATTACTTATTCATCTTTCTTATAGTAGCTAGGATAAAGTGGGTGTTCAAATAAACCATCATCAATCATTTTTTCAATCTCCGCCGGCAAATCAACTTTATATACTTTTTCATAAATAGCTGTGCTTAAACATTCAAATCCTCCTCCCGAAGAAATATCACCTAAAAAATTTTGAATTACTTCTATATCGGGATAATGATCAGGATTATGTAGATAACGCATATATTCCTCTAAAACTCGTCTAATGTATAGAAAGTCTTTCAGGTTCATTGTTATTTTTTCCTTATCAGAAATAGTATCCAATCCATATTCAACGATATCTTTTATATTTGTATATTTTATCATCTTTAAATTCAATACCTCTCATCATGTGTATACTCTTTATAATCTTCTAGTATTCCTCAATGAATTATCTATATCCAAAAATAATAAAACATTTTTCAATATCATCATATTCATAAGGAATACTAAATTTATTAAGCATACACTCTATTTCTGATTTTTTATCAGTAACACATGTCTTTGGCTCAATTAAACGCCCTTGACCAAGAACTTTCTCAAATTTACTTCTAATTTTAAACCATTCAACAATTCTCATATTCATATGAAAAAAATGTTCATCAGCATCAATCGTCCAATATATGCTAGGCTCTTCTTCATCAAAAAACGTCTTATATTGTATCGGGATGTCTCTCATGTTCTCCATGATGGAATCTATCAGTTCTTTCCATTTTGTATTGTTCATAAAAGAGGTTAGATTTCTTTCTTCAAGAACCTGTTTAATTTTTTCTTTTTCAGTTTTTTTGTTGTTATATTTTCCATTTTCAATTTCGTCTATAATGTGTTGCATAACAGATAACGCTCTATCATCTAGTTTTTTATAAACGTAAGATGGCGATATACATTGTTTATCTCTTTGTACATAATACCACCCGTAATGCACCCACCCGGTAACTATAAAATGGAAATCTCCCTCCCAACTTATATCGAAATAAATTCTATCGTCATCTTTAGAACTACTTATTTTTATAACTCCACTTCTCGGATTTAGTTTTTCACATAAAATGTTATGTATTGATTGCATCTATCACTATTTCTCCTTACACCTTCAAATTTACCTGTCTATTTCTAATACAAACATTTTATTCTTCAAACTTTTCCTCAACATTAAAAATCACTTCACAATCGCAACCAGCACCATTTTCTCGCAAAAATTCTATAACCTTTTCAATATCTGCATTTTTATCTTTCAAAAACTCATTTGTTAAAGAAAAATCGTGATTACACTCTACCGTTTCTGATTTATCATTTAGATAATCAAATAATTCATAAAATAATTTCTTTTCCATCGGTAAGTTCTCTTCAAATTCTTCCATTTGTTTGACTTGATATTC
>CALHQV010000325.1 GCA_938038035.1 uncultured Gemella sp.
TAGATTGGGTAAGCTAATTGAGGTTTATCCATCCCTATTTATCGTTGAATTTGGGAACGTTGAAGGAGATAAACAAGCTAATGTTTACGTTGAATCCTTTACTTACTCAGATATCCTTACAGAAAAGAATTTGATTCATTATCTTGACTAAAGTGAGAAATTTTCTCACTTTTTCTTTTTTCTCCGAATAGTTTAAGTGAAGGTAATCTTCGATTTATATTATTTTTCAAGGAGGAAGAATGAAAATTTCACCATTTAAAGTAGCAGAGACAAGGTTTTCTATTAGAAAGTCAGTTAAAAAGGTTGTTCCTTTTTTAGTAGTAGGGCTGATGTTGTCGGCTGGAGAAAGTGTTCATGCAAACAGTTCTTATGCTCGTGGAGATGATTATCCTGCTTATTATAAAAATGGGAGTCAGAGTATTGATAAGTGGAGGATGTATTCTCGTCAGTGTACTTCATTTGCTGCTTTTCGCTTGAGTGGAGTAAATGGTTTTGAGCTTCCAGGAGCTTATGGTAATGCTGGTGAATGGGGTTATCGTGCTCGTCGTGAAGGTTATCGTGTAGATAATACACCAGCTATCGGATCTATTGCTTGGTCTACTGCAGGAGGTTATGGCCATGTTGCTTGGGTTTCAAATGTGATGGGAGATAATATAGAAATTGAGGAATATAACTATGATTATAAAGGTAATTATAATAAACGAATTGTAAAAGCAAACAAGATGACCGGTTTTATTCATTTTAAAGATTTATCAAGCAATTCTAAAGAAGTCCCAAGCAGTTCAAAAGATTCGACAAGCAATCATGTTGTGACCAGTCAATCGTCATCTTTGATGAAAGGAACTCATTATTTTAAGGTGGAGACTCCTATTAAAGATCAACCATTATTGAATGCAACTCCACTTGCATATTATTCTCCAGGTGAGAGTGTTCATTATGATCAGGTGATAGAAAAGGATGGTTACAAGTGGTTGAGTTATATTTCTTATAGCGGGAGTCGACGTTATATTCAGTTGGAGGGAGTGACTTCGTCACAAAATCAATCAGTAAATAAATCTAATCATGGTTCAAATAATGGATTGACTGTGGGTTGGATGAAAATAAATGGTAGTTGGTATTATTTCAAATCAGATGGTTCTAAGGCGACGGGATGGCTGAAAGATGGTTCTACCTGGTATTATTTGAAATCATCTGGTGAAATGCAGACAGGCTGGTTACAGGAGAAAGGATTTTGGTATTATCTAGATGATTCAGGGGCAATGAAAACGGGCTGGTATCAAGTCTCTGGTAAGTGGTATTATTCTTACTCTTCAGGTGAGCTAGCTGTTAATACAATAGTAGACGGTTATACTGTAAATCATAATGGTGAGTGGATTAAAGAAAAATAAACTAAAAAACTTGATTCATTATCATTTTTAACTATATTCAAAAGTAATTAGCACTATTTTAAATATTTACTTGAAGCGTTCTTATATATTTTTTTATTGTAGCTTGTTTGATCCGAACTATTTTCATGAGATAAATTCTTTAATAAAGAATTTATTGCTTATCTAGGTTTCCGTAGTATTAAGTAATTTAAAATATGTTTATATTGATTTCACTCTGTACTAGTCAATATAAACATATTTTTTGAACATACTTAATATATCGCTTGATTAATATATGTTAAAGAGTTATAATATGAAGAAAATATGATTCCAAAAAGGGGCGTTTTAAAAATGAACAAAAAGAAAATGATTTTAACTAGTTTGGCTAGTGTGGCTGTTTTAGGTGCTACATTTGTTGCATCTCAACCGTCAGTTGTGAAAGCTGATGACAAACCTACAGCTGCTCAACCTACTGGAGAAACTAAGCCTACACCTACGGCTGAAAAACCAAAAACTGAGGTTGAAAAAGCCAAGGAAGCTGAAAAAGAAGCTAACGCTAAAGTTGATGAAGCTCAATCTAAAGTAGATAGAACAACTACTGCAGCAACTGATGCAGCTACTAAACTTGAAACAGAGAAAAAAGAAGCTGCTGAGGCTGATGTTGCAAAAACTAAAGCTGAAGAAACTAAGAAAACGGCTGACGATGAATTAGCTAAAGCAAAAGCAGAAGCTGCTAAAGCTGACTCTAAAGCAAAAGCAGAAGCCGCAAAAGCAGAAGCCGCTGCAAAAGAAGAAGCAGAAGCTAAAGAAGCTTTAACTGAAGCTTTGAAACAAATTCCTGATAACGAATTGCTTGACAAAAAAGCAAAAGAAGAATTATTAAAGTCTGCTGAGTCTGGTGAATTAAATGCTTCTGATATTCTTGCTGAGTTAGCAGATGATGCTGAAAAAGCACAAGATACTAATCCAACAATTAAAACAGAAACTCCTGTATCTAAGGACAAGCTTCCTGAAGAGGTGCAAGCGGGAATTGAAGAAGGTGAAGTAGCGGATGCTGCTCGTCCTGAATCAGAAAAATTGCAAGATAAAGCTGATGATTTAACTGAAACAATTGAAAACTTGACGGATGATGCTGAGAAATTAAAAGCCGATGCTGAAAAAGCTAAGGTAGTAGAAGAGAAAAATGCTGCCTTAGATAAACAAAAAGAAACCTTAGAAAAAGCTAAAGTTGCTCTTGAAACAGCTAAAACGAATAAAGCTGATCAAGATGTTATCGATAAATTACAAGATGCTGTAACTAAACTAGAAGGTTCTGTCGCTTCTGCTAAAGCTTCTGTTGATGAAGCTCAAGCTAAATTTGACGAAGTTAATGAATCATTACAAGAGCGTAAGCAATCGTTACACTAACTGACGATTACAACGCAACTTTAGGTTACATCGAAAAATTAAAAGAAGTTCCTAAGGATGAAGAACTGAAAGACTTCAGTGGTGGAGTAAGTGATGATGCAACACCTACTGAACCTGCTAAGGAAGCAGATGAAGTACCAACTGCTCCTAACGCTCCAGAATTTAATGGTGGTGTGAATCCTAGTGATTCTCCTTCTGGAGATAATGAATCTGATTTCAATGGTGGGGTAAATGATACAACACCTCCTACTGTAGCCGATGCTCCAGAATATACAGGAGGCGTTAATAGTGTAGAAGCAGCAATTAACGAAGTTACACAATATACTCTCACAACAGCAGGTACTAACAAGGATAATACTTATCAAGCACCAGCAGCAAAAGCAGAAGATAAAAAAGAACTTCCAAATACTGGTGGTAAAGATAATGCTGCAGTTGCATCATTAGGATTCCTTGGATTGTTCCTTGGTGCCCTTCCATTTGTGAAACGTAAAAACTAATTCATTTCGTAGTTTGAAAGAGAGGGAGTAACTTCCTTCTCTTTTTTAGTTTATCTTAGTTTCTCTCAGGGAACTCTTCCCAATGGTATTTTTTGGTGCTTTCCTTTATAATGGGTGTATGGATAAGAAAAAATTATTATTGATTGATGGG
>CALHQV010000326.1 GCA_938038035.1 uncultured Gemella sp.
AGGAGATCATGAGTCTTCAACAGTAATTATTATCGTGCTAATTATTAATGCGATACTTGGGACAACACAGACGCTTAATGCACAACGTTCGGTTGATAGCTTAAAACAACTATCAGTACCGAAAGTTAAAGTCATTCGTGATGGTGTAAAACAAGAGATTGATTCGCACCACTTAACTATTGGTGATATTGTTGAATTCGAAGCAGGTGATATGATAGTGGCTGATGCACGTATTATTGAAGCAAGTTCACTACAGGTGCAGGAATCAGCGTTAACTGGTGAAAGTCACGCAGTAGATAAAAATACTGATGTAGTTGAAGGTGAAGTTGTAGTAGGAGACCAAACAAACATGGTTTTCACAGGTTCACAAGTTACATATGGAAAAGGGCAGGCAGTAGTTACAAGTATTGGTATTAATACAGAAATTGGTAAAATTTCAGAGTTATTAAACAATGCTTCAAGTGGAAAATCTCCACTGCAAAAATCTATAGATCAGTTTTCGAAAAATTTATCTGTAGGAATAATAATTTTATGTATTGTAGTATTTGGATTAACTTACATGAGTTCACATGATTTTGGTGGAGCTGCAATGTTTGCTATAGCATTAGCTGTTGCTGCAGTACCAGAAGCACTAGCTTCAATTATTACAATAGTTGAATCATTAGGTTCTCAAACACTAGCTAAAGAAAATGCAATAATGAAAGATATTAATGCTGTAGAAACATTAGGTTCAGTATCTATCATTGCGTCAGACAAAACAGGTACATTAACTCAAAACAAAATGACTGTAGAAAATGTCTATATTAACGGTAAATTGCTAAGTCCAACGGATATAAATCTAGAAGATAAAGCAGGTAAACTTATTATGGATACAATGGTTCTTACTAATGATTCATTTATAAATGGTGATCAAAAAGTAGGGGATCCAACAGAGTTAGCTCTAGTTGAATTAGGTAGAAAATACAATATTATTGAACAAGATCTTCGAGAAAAATATCCACGTATTTCTGAATTACCATTCGACTCTGTTCGTAAATTCATGTCAACATTACAAATTATTGATAATGATAAACTAATGTTAACAAAAGGCGCAACGGATGAACTTCTTAAAAAATGTAGTTCAATTCTAGTAGATGGTGAAGTTCATGATATTACAGAAGAAGATAAAAAACAAATTTTAGATCAAAATAATAACTTTGCTGAAGAAGGATTACGTGTTTTAGGTTATGCATTCAAAAAAGATGCAAGTGATGAGTTAACATTTGATGATGAAAATAACTTAACCTTTGTGGGGTTAACTTCAATGATTGATCCACCTCGTGAAGAATCGAAAGATGCTGTAGAAAAAGCTATTAGAGCAGGTATCAAACCAATTATGATTACTGGGGACCACGCTGTTACAGCTCGCTCAATCGCACGTAAAATTGGAATTTTCCAAGAGGGTGATATGGTTGTTGATGGTTTAACATTAGAAAATATGACAGATGAAGAATTAGCACGTGATTTAGAAAAAATATCAGTATATGCACGTGTTGCACCAGAGCATAAAATACGTATAGTTAATGCATGGCAAGCAAAAGGAAAAGTAGTTGGTATGAGTGGTGATGGAGTAAATGACGCTCCAGCATTGAAGCAAGCAGATATTGGTATTGCTATGGGGATAACAGGGTCAGAAGTTTCTAAAGATGCAGCTGATATGATTCTTACAGATGATAACTTTGCGACAATTGTAAAAGCAGTAACAGTAGGAAGAAATATCTTTACAAATATTAAAAATGCTATTAAATACTTATTAACTGGTAATACAGGGGCGATTTTCGTTGTTATAGCAACAACATTATTAGCTTTCTTCGATAGTAAATTTGTAGTTCCGTTTGCTGCAATTCAGTTACTATTTATTAACTTAGTTACAGATTCATTACCAGCGATAGCTATCGGTACTGAAAAAGGAACAGATGATGTTCTTAAACAAAAACCAAGGGATCCAAATGAACCAATCTTAACTCGTGCAACATTCACATCAGTGTTGATTGAAGCTGCTTTAATTGCGGTTGCAGTATTTGTTGGATACTATATTGGTATTGAAACAGGAGAAGGTTACGCTACAACATTTGCATTCCTAACTTTATGCTTGGCTAGATTATTTAATGGATTTAGTTGTAGAAGTGATCAACCTTTAACTAAGATTGGAGTATTTTCTAATAAAAATACAGTATATGCATTCCTGATTGGAATAACATTA
>CALHQV010000327.1 GCA_938038035.1 uncultured Gemella sp.
AAATTTTCATAATAAAAATCTCCCTTGTGTTATATTTATATTTTGTCTTAGGCCTCTGACACTAAACATATCGAAGTGTGTAGGAGATATTTCTCATAAAAAAATAGATTGTGGTGGATTCATTTAAGTTAAATTTTATTTTTATAAATTATAATTAAAATAAAGTAGTGGAAATATGCAAGAAATAGTATTATAATATATTAGAAACAAAGGAGGGGAATACAATGAAAGATAATAGATTATTGAAAGTATTATGGGGAATTGTATTAGCTATTTTCTTATGTAGTGCTCTATTTATAGGTATAAGTTATTTTACAGGTGGAGATAATTCTACTAAGAAAAAAGATAACGAAACTACTTCGTCATCATCAAGTGATAAAGATAAGAGCAAGGACAAAGATAAAGAAAAAGACAGCTCTAAGTCTAAATCAAAAGAGAAAAGCGATGAGGAAAAATATAGAGAGAATAACGATTCTAATAGTAAAGATAATTCATCTTCTTCAAACTCATCTAATAAATCAGAAAGTAATAAATCAAGTAATACTAACAAAACTGTAAGTAATACACAAAATAATGCTAATAACAATAACAGTAATAGCAATAACAATAGTAATAATACAGTAAATAACTCTAATAAAGAAGAGAAAAAAGAAGTAACAGAAGCGAATGGTGGAGCAGTAGCACCAGGAACATTCAGTAATTCAGAAGCTGCTCATAACTATGCTAATGAGGAAATTAATAGATTAGCAAAAGAGAATAAGAAAAATTATAGTTACACATTAGGTAGAAACGATAAAGGTGAAGTCGTTGTAAAAATTACAGAAGGATAATAAGAAAACTCATAGAACTCTAAAAGGAGGGCTATGAGTTTTTTTTATAGTGTAGTATAGGGAGTGCGGAGAAGTAAAAGTGTGATGAAATATCTGTAAATCTTAGCAAAATATTATAAGAAGTGGTATAATAAAGAGTAAGTATGAAAAAGGATACGAAACTATGAAAAACAACAAGTTCATTAAAATTTTAATATATAGTGTTTGTTCGCTTGTTTTAGTAGGTATTATTTTTTTAGCAATAAGTTATTTTGGTAAAGAAGAGCCTGTACAGAAAAATGATACATCGCAAAATTCTAAAAAACAAGAACAGATAGATAAACCAAAAGATAAAGAAGATGTTAAGGAAAATAAGGATGAAGAGAGTAAAGATCAAACTGTAAAACAGCAAGAGGGACAAAAAACAGAGAATAAAAATACAGTTTCAGTAGAGAATAAAGTTACACAAAATGAAAACAAAAATATAAGTATGACAAATGGTGGAGAAGTCTCAAAAGTACAGAAACAACAAGATTATAATGGGAAAAAACTATCTAGCTCAGAAGGAGTGGGAACTACTGGAAAAGTGTTTGAATCTCAGAAAGAAGCTTTGGACTTCGGGAAAAAAGAAGTGAAGAGATTGACTGATGAGGACAAAAAATCAAGACAGTTTTCTATTAGCAAGGTCACTGCAGAAGACGGAAGTTTGGTAGGTTGGACAGTAGATATTTTTGAAGATAATAATGAGGGAAAAGTAGTTTCCAACCCAAAAACAAATGAAGAAGACAAAGAATAGTAAAGTAAAAGGCGAGTGGATTGCTTAGTATGTTAGAGTATTAAGTAAAAACCTCGCTACTTTTATATTTGTACAAAAACAGTAACAAAGTGAGGTGAAAAAATGAGAATAGGAATAGTTGCTGAATTTAATCCGCTGCATAGTGGACATAGATATTTAATAGAATGTGCAAGAAAATTGGCTGTTGAAAATAATGGTGAAGTTATTTGTGTGATGAGTGAATTTTTTACACAAAGAGGTGAAGTAGCGATAATGGATGGCTATATACGTGCTAAAGAGGCAGTGAGAAGCGGTTGTGATATGGTTATTGCTCTA
Source organism: uncultured Gemella sp. (assembly GCA_938038035.1). Lineage (GTDB taxonomy): Bacteria > Bacillota > Bacilli > Staphylococcales > Gemellaceae > Gemella. Next base: position 1,921 of record CALHQV010000327.1, read on the forward strand.
CCTTATCTTGGTAGTGTTGCATATGGTGATGACTTTGCTAGAAAAAGTATTGAAATATTGGCCGGGGCTGGAATAACGCATTTAATCTTTGGGACTGAAAATGATGATGTCAGTGTTTTTGAAGAAATTTACACAAAACAACAAAAAACAAGTGAAGAAGAATATAAGAAATTATTAAAAACAGGTCTTAATCACGCTAAGATCAATAGTGTGTTATATGGTTTGGAAAGTAATAATCCAAATTTCAGTTTAGCGTATAGTTACTATAAAGCTATTAGAGAAGCAGATTTAGATATTAAAATGGTTCCTGTAAAAAGAGAAGGTCAAGGTTTGAACGGTTCGGATATTTCAGGAGAGGTTCATTTAAGCGCAACTGCTATAAGAAATAATATAAATGATGAGAAGATAGAAAAATACCTTTCGAAAGAAATGGTTGCTGATCTTAGGAAAGAGACTATAGCATCTGAAAGCTTGTTGTTCTCATATTTAAAATATAAAATTTTATCTTTAGGTAAAGTAGGAATAGAGCAGATTTACGATGTTAGTGAAGGATTAGAAAATAGAATTTATGAAGCGGCGCTTAAAGCGGAAAGTTACAGTAATTTAGTAGAACTAATAGCGACTAAAAGGTATAGTAATAAGAAAATTCAGAGGGTGCTACTTCATATTTTAACAAATACTACTAAAGAAGATTACAGTGAGAATTTTTTTACTAATAATTTTAGAGTACTAGCGGTGAAAAAGAATAAAGCAGCTATTATAAGAGAGATTAATAGAGGTGGTAAAATAAGTCTTCATCCACAGCTGAATAGCAAAAATAGTATGAAGTTTGAACAAGATATTAGCAAGTATGTACCAAATGCTGTCTTAGAGGAGTTAAAACATGAAGAAAAAAACTAGATGGCCCATATATTTAATCATCGGGCTCATTATCACTTTTATAGCTTTTACGGTACCACTTCCTTATTACATTGAGGTTCCAGGGACTTCAGAAGATATTCGAAAAGTTTTACAAGTTAATAACCAACCTGACCAAGAGGAAGGTTCCTACCAATTTGTAACGGTTGGAGTTAAGCACGCTAGACTGGTCGATTTGGTTTATGCCTGGCTAACACCTTTTACAGATATTCGAAGTGCTAAAGAGATGACAGGTGGTTCATCAGATACTGAATATATGCGAATCAACCAGTTTTATATGGAAACGTCGCAAAATATGGCCAAATATCAAGGCTTGAAAACTGCTGGCAAGGAGATAGAACTCAAATATCTCGGTGTTTATGTTTTGACTGTGACGGATAACTCGACTTTCAAGGGAATTCTCAATATCGCTGACACCGTGACGGCTGTAAATGATAAAACTTTTGAAAGCTCCAAGGAGATGGTCGACTACGTCAATTCTCAAACTCTTGGAGATAAGGTTAAGGTTACTTACCAAGAGGATGGGAAAGTTAAAACGGCTGAAGGGAAAATCATTACTCTTGAGAATGGGAAAAACGGTATCGGAATTGGTTTGATTGACCGAACAGAAGTATCAAGTGATGTGCCAATCAAGTTTTCAACTGCAGGCATTGGTGGTCCTAGTGCTGGGATGATGTTTAGTTTATCCATCTACACGCAAATTGCAGACCCAACTCTTCGAAATGGACGGATTATTGCCGGTACAGGAAGTATCGATAGAGATGGGAATGTAGGTGATATTGGTGGCATTGATAAAAAGGTGGTTGCTGCTGCTAAAAAAGGAGCTACTGTATTTTTTGCACCTAATAATCCCGTTTCTGAAGAAGCTAAAAAGGCCAATCCCAATGCTAAAAGTAATTATGAAACGGCTGTAGAA
>CALHQV010000328.1 GCA_938038035.1 uncultured Gemella sp.
CGAATTTAGATATCAATAAACCACTGCGTCTATGAGTTCTCATATGAACTTTGTTAAATTTTAGGACTTTTGGATCAGCCCCTTCATTTTAATTTACAATAATGTTTTATAAAAAAATAGCTAGTAACTCATTAATACAAGTTACTAGCTATTTAATTAATTTCTATTTTTTATCTTCTTTTGGTAAGAATGCATTTAATAACACACCACTGATAGCTGCAAGAGCCATTGCTGGAAGTTCGAAGTTAATGCTTTCGAATTTTAGCATTGCTCCACCAACACCTAAAACGATGATTACTGATGAAATTACTAAGTTTCTGTTGATACTTAAGTCTACTTTTTCATCTACTAACATTCTAAGTCCACTTGAAGCGATTATACCGAATAGTAAAATCGATACACCACCCATAACTGGTGATGGAATCGTAGAGATCAGAGCTGAGAACTTACCTACAAAACTTAAGATAAGTGCGAATACCGCTGCCCCTCCTAATACGAATACAGAGAAGATACGTGTAATAGCAAGAACCCCAATGTTTTCACCATATGTTGTACTTGGTGGTCCACCTAAAAGTGATGCAAACATCATCGCTGTTCCATCAGCTAAAATTGAACGGTGTAAACCAGGATCTTTTAAGAAATTTCTTCCTACTACTTCAGATAATACCATTTGGTGACCGATGTGTTCGTTAATAGTTACTATAGCAATAGGTACCATTGCTAATGCTGCAATATTCCACTCTGGCGTATATGTTACAAATGGAATAGTGAACTTCGGTAAGCTAAACCAAGGAGCATCGATAACCGGTTTGAAATCTACCAGTCCTGCAAATACGGCTACAATGTACCCAAATACAATTCCTAATAATACTGGAATTTGTTTTGCAAATCCTCTTAAAGCTACACAACAGAAGATTGTTGCCGCTAATGTGATAAGAGCTACTAAGAAATATTTTAAGTCATAAACTTTAGCTCCATCTACTGTTTTATACATCGCCATATTGATTGCTGTAGGAGCAATTCCTAGTCCAATAACAATGATAATAGGTCCAACTACAACTGGTGGTAAAAGTTTCAATAGCCAATTTACACCAAATTTGTAAATTAACATTGCTACAACACCATAAACTAAGCTGGCTAAAAATGCACCAAGCATTGCTGTTTCAACACTGTGAGTAGTTGAAAGTACAATAATTGGATTAATGAAGGCAAATGAAGATCCTAAATACGCAGGAATTTTACCTCTAGTTATTAATAAATACGTAAGTGTTCCAATACCTGATGTTGTTAAAGCAGTACTTGCTGGTAATCCTGTTAAAATTGGTACTAACACTGTCGCTCCAAACATTGCGAATAAGTGTTGTAAGCTTAACGTTACCCATAGAGCTAAGTTAGGCTTTTCATGAACATCTAGAATTGGTTTTACTCTTGTTTTTTCTGCCATTCTTCTTCTCCTTTTTTTATATTCAAACTTTCATAATTATATCACATGAATAGTCAATTTGAAAGTGTTTTTTTCTATTTTTTTTAATTTAATTTAAAGTAAATTTTAAATTAACTAATAATATTTCATTCTAAATAATTCTTTCCTTTTGCTTCTTAAATTACCCTAATCTTTCAAATCTAAATTCTAAAATTATATAATGATTATTTTCTACAATCCCATATAAAAACGCAAGATTAAATCATTTAATCTTGCGTTTTTATATTTATTTAACTTCTATATCAAGAATCACAACTTCTTCAACTGGCTTGTCTTGGGCTCCAGTTTTTACAGCTGCAATTTTTTCTAGAGTTTTCGCTCCAGCGATTAAATGTCCAAATACTGTGTGACGGTGATCTAAGTGAGGAGTTCCCCCTAGTTTAGCATACCCTTCAACAGCTTCTTGTGGCCAACCACCTTGTTCAAGTGCTTGTAAGGTTCTAGCATCTACGTGAGAATTTTGAACAATAAAGAATTGACTTCCATTTGTGTTTGGTCCAGCATTCGCCATACTTAACGCACCGTAGAAGTGGAAGTAATCCATTGAGAATTCATCTTCGAAACTATGTCCCCAGATTGATTCTCCTCCCATACCTGTACCAGTTGGGTCTCCACCTTGAATCATAAAGTCTTTAATTACACGGTGGAAAATAATACCTTTATAGTAACCATTTTTTGCATGAGTTAAAAAGTTTTCTACTGCTTTTGGAATATCTTTTTCAAATAATTTGAAAGTCATATCTCCGTGAGTAGTTTTAATTTTTACTCTAACTTGACCTTTTTTTACATTTTTTGTTAATTGAGTTAACATTATATCTCTCCTTATTATGATTATGAGCTTACCCAAAAATTCTAAAATTTTACAAAGTTCATACGAAAACCATAGACGCAGTGGTTTATTGATATCTAAAATCGCTTTATAAAAGTTTTTTAGATATCTAATAAACTGTGCGGGGGGGACTCGACAAAATCTTGTTTCTCTGAAATCACGATTTTTAAGTCACGCCCTATTTTACTATGCGTTTTTCTCGATTAATCTTTCGTTGATTTCTCTTAAGATATTTTCTTTGAATTCAGCAAAACTTTCTTCTTTTTGATCGTGTGAACCAAATGTTCTAACGTTAACATTTCTGTTTTCTACTTCTTTATCTCCAATTACTAAAGTATATGGAATTTTTTTGCTTGCTGCTTCACGGATTTTATATCCTAGTTTTTCATCTCTATCATCGATAGCTACTTTAACACCAGCTTTTTTAAGTTCTTGCATGATTTCTTTAGAATAATCATAGTGGTAGTCATTATTTACTGGGATAATACGTACTTGGTTTGGTGATAACCATGTTGGTAAATCTCCTTTGTACTCTTCTAATAAGAAGGCAACCATTCTTTCCATTGTTGACACGATACCACGGTGGATAACTACTGGACGGTGAGCTTTTCCATCTTCACCAATATATTCTAATTCGAATCTTTCTGGTAATAAGAAGTCTAATTGAATTGTAGATAATGTTTCTTGTTTTCCGATTGCTGTTTCTACTTGAACGTCAAGTTTTGGTCCGTAGAATGCAGCTTCTCCTTCAGCTTCAACATAGTCTAAACCAAGTTCATCAGCAGTTTCTTTTAACATTTGTTGAGCGTTATTCCACATCGCATCATCATCGAAGTATTTTTCAGTATTTTCTGGATCTCTGTATGATAGACGGTAGCTGAAGTTTTTAATACCTAAATCTTTATATGCTTCTTCAATAAGTCCTACAGTAAGTTTGAATTCATCTTTAAGTTGATCTGGACGTACGAAAATGTGAGCATCGTTTAGAGTCATACCACGAACACGTTGTAATCCACTTACTGCTCCACTTGCTTCATAACGGTGCATCATTCCAAGCTCTGCGATACGGATTGGAAGTTCACGGTATGAGTGACGTTCATTTTTATAAACCATCATGTGGTGAGGACAGTTCATAGGACGAAGTACCATTGTTTCGTGATCCATCTCCATTGGTGGGAACATGTCTTCTTGGTAGTGCTCCCAGTGTCCACTTGTAATATATAGATCTTTAGATCCCATAATTGGAGTATAAACGTGGTCATACCCTAACTCTACTTCCTTATCAACGATATATCTTTCGATAGTACGACGGATAGTAGCACCATTTGGTAACCATAATGGTAATCCAGCACCAACTTTTTGACTTGTAGTGAAGATTCCTAATTCTTTACCTAGTTTTCTGTGATCACGTTCACGTGCTTCTTGTAGACGTACTAAGTGTTGTTCTAAATGTTCTTTAGTGAAATAAGCTGTTCCGTAGATACGTTGTAACATTTTATTATCACTATTACCTCTCCAGTATGCACCAGCTACAGATAATAATTTAAATTCTTTAATTTTTGAAGTTGCACTTAGGTGTCCACCACGACAAAGGTCCGTAAAGTCTCCTTGTGTGTACACTGTAATAACTTCATCAGCTGGAAGATCATTAATTAATTCTACTTTATATGGATCTTCTTTAAAGATTTCTAAAGCTTCTTCTTTACTTACTTCGCGACCTTCAATTGCATAGTTTTCGCTAATAATTTTCTTAACTTCTTTTTCGATTGCTTTAAAGTCTTCTTCTGATACTTTGTATTCAGCATCAAAGTCATAGTAGAATCCACCATCAATAGCTGGCCCAACACCGAAGTGTACATCTTTACCATATAATCTTCTTAATGCTTGCGCTAATACGTGTGCACAAGTGTGACGTAATACATATAAACTATCTTTATCTTCATCATCTGCAACGATAAGTTTTAAGTGACCATCTTTTGTTATTGGTTTGTTAACTTCGATATAATCCTCATCTAATTTTGCAGAAATCACTTTTTTCTTAAGACTTACACTAATACTTTCAGCGATTTCTAATGGTGTTTTATTATCATATTCTCTTACATTTCCATCTGGAAAAACTAATTTAGCCATATTAAGGTCTCCTTCTTTTTTATATACTTAGTCTAACTTACTCAAAAATTAAAAAATCCCTTCTCTAGCCGAAACTAAAGAAGGGACGAATCTTTTCGTGGTACCACCCAAATTCGAAGTAAATTTACTTCCTCTTTGTGAATAAAGCTCACTAACTATGTTAATACTATTAGCTAGGTAGTAACATATATTGCTTATAGGTATTTTCAGCACCATACCCTCTCTCAAATAAGTTAAATATATATCTTGTCCTAAGTATACGTTGATTTATTTCATTAATGTAATTCTAGCACAAAGATAGATGAATTTCAAGGGGAAACTCATCTATCTTTTACATTTTATTTATTTTTTCTCCAGTAGCTTCTAATACCACTAAAAGTAAAAATTAGCATTAATACCATAAAAATATAATTTTTAATGCTAAAATATTTCGCAGCTTCTGTTTTTACTATCTCTATCTTTTTATCTATGTTATTAGACTTTTTGATTTCTAAATTACTTTTCTCGAATGAAGTTATATCATCATCACTGATTTTAGTATCTTTCAAAGCGATATAATATAGATACTTAGCATCCTTTAATGCTGTAATATCAGTTACTGATGTATTAGATATATCTATACTAGAAATATTCGGTACATCTTTCAATGCATCTATATTCTTTAAACCTAAATTATCATTTAACATTAATCGATATAGATATTTTTTATCTTTTAACGCATCTACATTCTCGATATTGTTTTTATACAATAGTAGTTCTTCTAAACTTGCTAAATCTTTAAGCGCAGTAATATCGCTAATATTATTTCTATCTAAATATAAAGTTCTCAAAGATTTCAATTCAGCCAATGGTGTTAAGTCTTTAATAGCATTCTCTTCAGCAACTAGACTCTCAAGTTTTCCTGCATTTTTTAAAAATGATATATTATCTAAACCTATACCTGAAATATTTAGACTTCTTAGATTTTCTAGTTTTAAATTATTTGGAATATAATCTTTTAAGACACTGTTCATAGAAATATCTAATGATTCTACTTTTAGATCATTTAAAAAATCTAAATTATTCATTAAATTTTTTCTAAGCACTAATTGTCTTAACTTTGTTAATTTAGCCAAACTCTTTGGATCTTTTATTTTATTGTTAGTAAGGTTTAAATCTTCCAATTCAACTAGTTTTTCTAATGGTGTAATATCTTCGATAAAATTATTAGATAAATTTAGATTTTTTAAGTTAACAGCGTATTCTAAACCTTTTAGAGAAAAAATGTTTTTCCAAGGTAATGACAGACTTGTAAATTGTTCCATCATACCTACAGTTATTTCCTCACCTTTAAAGTCTTTATTAATATGAAACTTATAGTATTCTATTAAAGCCTCTTTAAGATTAAGATCATCGAAATCTATTTTTTGACTATTTTCAATTTCTGTAAATTTCTTTTCTCCAAAGGGTACATAAACATCGTTAGCCTTTACCTCCGGAACAGATACTGTTAATCCCAATAACGTTATGATAAAAGCTTTATATATTACCTTTTTCATTTTTTTCCTCTTTATTTTTTCTATATTCAGTTATTTTATTTCTTACAATTATTAATCCGTATGCAGCAAGTGGAATTAAAAATACAAAATACGGAAATACATATCTACTTTTCGCTTCCCATATCATATGGAATAACGTTCCACCAATAAAAGCAACTGGAATTATAGTTAATATTTCTTTTTTCTTCTTATACATATTTACTGCAAATACTACAGAAAATACATACACAAATACTTGAAATACCTTCATAATAAAAGTAAGTACGTGATGCGTTTCGTCAAAGTAAATTTGTTTTACAAAAAAGTCCTTCACTTTTTCTAACTTAGTTTCACTATCAAAATTCCTTTGAGGTGCAGTTACCAATAAACTCTGGAATGTTGGTTCTATAAACTGATTTTCATATTTTCTTTGATAAAAATCTACAGCATATCTAGGATTCTTCTTAAATACTTCTACTCTTTGTTTTATAGAATCTTTAGAAATTTCCGTTATGCGTTTTGTATCATAATCTTCTTCTGGCATAATATCATAGTTAAATCTATTCCACCAACCAGCTTCACGATCTCCTTCTTGCATCCCCATCGCTATCCATGTGATTTTCGGAACACCATCAGCTATTGATTTTTGACTTTTTACTTCATAATAATTATAGATTAAACTCTTAGATGCAGTCATTAAAAATAAACAGCTGACTATAAACGCAACGACTTTTTTATCCCTTACTCTAATAAGATAAATAACTGCCGCTGAGAATATAGCTAACATATGTATTAAGTTATTACCTATAAATAGTATCGCAACATTAATACTAATAGCACTTATTACCAACATATACCATTTTTTATGTTTAGTATACTTTATAAAGTAATAGTAAGCCAGTAATGTTAAAAACATACCGGGTAATAATCCGTATACAAATGCAACATAGAATATTAACGGAAAACATAGACCACTAAGAATTACAACTAGATAATTTGTATGTTCATCATCAAACATTATATTAGCTATTTTATATAACATAAAGATAATATAACTGATTGAAAAACTTTGCATTATATATAAAATAAATGTTGCTCTACCAAATAATGACAGTATAATTTGGAATAAAAACACTGTTGTAATTTGATGTGAATATATGTATAAATAGTTATTTCCTTTATCAAGACCACTGTAGTTTTCTCTTATGAAATTATTAGCTTGATCTATTACGTTAAATGGATCAAACTGAACATAGTCTCTTCTCAATATTGCAAACAAGATACTAACAATAAACGCATAGATCATAACCATCAATACCAATCTTTGGACACTTATTATTTTCTTTAAATATCTTGCTAATATTAAGATAACTATACTAAATATTATAAGGAACATAATATTTAGTATAGCACTATCATTTTCATAATATAAAGTTTCTTGATAATCTTTCGGAAATATCGCTGTTTTTGTTAATACTAATAAAGAGTTTATCCCCATAAGCACTACGAAAATTACAGCTATAACTTTTACTAAAAAGTTAGAAAATTTATTTAATATTTCCTTGTTCATTGTCAATTATTCCTCTTCGTTTTTCTCTTCGTTTAAGAATTTTTCAACAATAAATCTTGGGCGTCCTTTTGTTTCTAAGTAGATTTTACCTACGTATTCACCCACAATACCTAGTGAAATCATAATCATTCCACCAATAAACCACATTGATATCATTAAACTTGACCATCCTGGTCTTGCAAATCCTGCAAAGTAACTATACAATGTGTAGAAAAATACTATCGCAGCAATAAATATCATTAATGCTCCACCTATAGTAATAAATCTAATTAATTTTACAGATAAAGAAGTAATTCCTTCAAAAGCAAATGCTAACATCTTAGATAATGGATATTTACTTTCTCCAGCGAATCTTTCTGCACGTTCATATGTAACGATGTCACTTGGATATCCTATCATAGGAACAATACCACGTAAGAATAAGTTTACCTCTTTGAATTGAGCTAACCCTTCTAACGCACGTTTACTCATTAAACGATAGTCAGCATGGTTAAACACTGTATTTGCGCCTAATTTTTCCATCACTTTATAGAAAGCTTCAGCTGTGAAACGTTTAAAGAATGTATCTGTAGTTCTTGCAGAACGAACACCATAAACTACATCAGCACCAGCTAGATATTTCTTCATCATTTCATCCATAGCATTGATGTCATCTTGTAAATCAGCATCCATAGAAATACTTACATCACAGTGATCTTTAACAGTCATAAGTCCTGCTAAAAGTGCATTTTGGTGTCCTCTATTTCTACTTAAGTTAATACCACTGAATAATGGATTTTTTTCATGAAGTTCTTCTATCATTTCCCATGTTCTATCTTTTGAACCATCGTTCACTAAGACAACACGGCTATCTTTTGAAATTAAATCTTCTTCTATCATAGAATTCATTTTAACTTCTAATCTTTTTGCAGTCTCGTTTAATACCTCTTCTTCATTGTAACAAGGTATAACTACATATAACTTTTTCATTACAAATCTCCTATTTTATTTTTTACTTATAGCTTTATTAAGTCTATTTAACAAAGCTTTATTCTCTTTCGTTTCTTCGATTGGTAGTATAAAAATTTCCTCTACCTTTTCTTCATCAAACTCCCTTAGAATATTATATAAATTTTTATTAGATTGTTCAACACTTTTCTCACTATCTGCTAAATATTTTATAGAAACATTTAAATCATTAACTCTAGATTCCATTTCTTTATATGTAATAAAACCTGTTTTTTGACTTTTGTTTTTTAAAACATTTATTAAATTTTCAAATGAATCATTAAACAATACTAATTCCGCTTCAGGAGAATAATGTCTATATTTCATTCCTGGTGATATAGGTGCGGCATTTTGTGTAAGTACTTCTTCATTATACTTCACACTACCTTCTCCTAGTACAGACTCAATATCTTCTTTAGTAATATCTCCGGGACGCGCAATAACAAGCGGATATCTTGTACAATCAATAACCGTACTTTCTAAACCGATATCCGATTGTTCATCTTCGATTATTACATCTATTTTTCCATTCAAATCATGATAAACATGTTCAAATTTTGTCGGAGATGGCTTTCCACTTGTATTAGCACTTGGTGCTGCTAATAGAACTTTAGTTTCTTTTAATAATTCTCGAGCAGTAACATTAGATGGCATTCTGACAGCTAACGTATTTAAACCCGCAGTAACCTTTTTAGAAATACCGTTATTTTCTTTAACATTTAAAATTAAAGTCATCGGACCTGGCCAGAACTTATCTACCAGTTTCTTAACATTTTCATCACTATAATCAACGATATTATCTAGCTGACTCATTTCATAAAAATGAACAATTAGTGGATTATCACTCGGACGACCTTTTGCCTCATATATCTTACTTACCGCTTCATCATCCATAGCGTTAGCACTTAAGCCATAGACAGTTTCTGTTGGAATAGCTACAAGCTTTCCATTTTTATAATACTCAGTTAACTTACTGTATATCTCTTCTTTACTTTCACTTTTCGAAATATTAATTATTTCAGTTTCCATCCTATCTCCTTTCTAAAATTTCATATTACACTAACATTATAAATATTGTAATAACTATTATTAATATATAACTTAAATAATCTAGTTTATTATATTTTAGTACTTTATACTTACTTCTTACACCGGTAGTAGAATAACCCCTTACTTCCATTGCAGTAGCAAGCTCATCAGCCCTTTTCAAAGTAGCTATAAATAATGGTATCAGTATAGGAATAAACTTCCTTATTTTCTGCGCTAGGCTTCCTTCATTAAAATCTGAACCACGTGAAACCTGAGCATTTATTATTCTATTAGTTTCTTCTAATATAGTCGGAATAAATCTAAGTGAAATAGATAATACTAACGCAAAAGTCGAAATTGGTACCCCTACCTTCTGTAGAAACCCAAGACTCTTTTCTATAGCACTTGTTATTTCTGTTGGCGAAGTAGTAGCCATAAAGACAACCATTATCGCAACAACTAAAATAAACCTAACTGTAATCAATGCGATTCCTAAAAGTGCACCACTATAAATCTTCCAACCTAATACTTCATACAACACGGTACCTTTTTTATTAAAAACAAGGTGAATCAATGAAGTAAATAAAATCAGTATACTAATAGCTTTTACGCTATTAATTAAAAACGCCGGACTCGTTTTAGATAGTATAACTATCGCTAGTAGCATTAGTATTAAGATAAGAAATTCTAACACATTATATGCAATAAATACATCTACTAAGTACCAAATTACAAAAAATATTTTAGCTCGCGGATCAAGATTATGAATAATAGTATTTAATGGAATATACTTGCTTATTAACGAATTATTCATTTCTACTACTTCCTATCTTATTTTTTAAAGCATTAATTAATTCATCATATTTCCTAGGAAATACATTCAATGCTATATTATTTGCTTCCAATTTTTTGTAAAACTTCAATACTTCTGGTAATTCTAATGAATTATCCTTGAGTACCTGTTCATTCAGGAAAAGGTCTTCCACCTTTCCTTCAAAACTAATTTCTCCATTTTTCAAGACGAAAACTTTATCCGCATATTCCAATACATAATCCATATTATGAGTTACAAGTACTATCGTCATATCGAATTCTTCTTTAAGTCTTTTCACCATAGCCATGATTTCCTCACGACTCTGATAATCTAGAGCAACTGTAGGTTCATCTAATATTAGTACTTTAGGTTCTAAGGCAAGTACACCACATAAAGCAACTTTCCTCATCTCTCCTCCTGATAATTCAAAAGGAGATTTATCTAAGTAACTTTCGTCAAGTCCTACTAATTTTATTAATTCTTTTGCTTTCGAGATAGCTTTTTCTTCTTCAACTCCGTAATTTAAGGGCGCAAAGATAATATCTTTTAATACGCTTGTTTCAAATAATTGCTGTTCAGAAAACTGGAATAACACCGCAACATCTTGTCTTAATATTTTCAGTTTTTTAGCCAATTCTCTTCTTTCTTTTTTACTCTGTGGATTAGTAATCAATATATTATCTACTGCTACTTCTCCTTTTGTAGGTAATAATAAGCCGTTAATATGCTCTATAAGGGTAGACTTTCCACTACCCGTCTTACCTACTATTACTGTATAACTTCCTTCATCTATCTTCAAGTTTATATCTTTTAAGACTTCTCTAGCATATGGGGTCTTATAATTATAAGTATAGCTTACATTTTTTAAACTAATTTGCATATTTTTCTTAATACACTCCCCTCGTCTTCTTCTATTTCAAATATTTCTTGATTCAGGTAATTGTTTAAATCTCTTTTTATTCTCTCTACGAAAGGAACCTCTAAGCTATATTTTTCCAAAATCTCAGTATCAGCATATAGCGTTGTATAATCCCCTTGATAAACTATTTCTCCGCTTTCTAATATGACAATATCATCTGAATAAACACTCTCTTCTGCATCGTGAGTGATAGAGATTATAGTTATTCCTTTTTCTTTATTTATTTTTTTTATATACTCTAAAATAGACTTTTTAGCTTTAGGATCAAGCATACTCGTAGCCTCATCCAATATTAAAACCTCAGGATCTAAAGCTAGCGAAGATGCTATTGCCACCCTTTGTTTTTGCCCACCTGATAATGATGATGGCTCATATTTTCTATAGTCCGTCATATCAACAATTTCTAATACTCTATCTATTATCTCATCCATCTTTTCTTGAGGAACATTTCTATTCTCAAGTCCAAATGCTATATCTTCTTCTACAGTAGATCCTACGAATTGATTATCAGGATTTTGAAAAACAATAGCTATTTTATTTTTTATATCATCATAAAGTTCTTTATTGTATTCTTTATTATTAAAAGTTACTTTCCCAGAAGTTGCTAAATTCTGCCCATAAATCAACTTCATAAGCGTTGACTTTCCGCTTCCGTTTTTCCCTAAAACACTAAGCCAACGCCCCTCTTTTATTTCTAAATTTATATTTGATAATGCAGTCTTTTTAGAACTAGAATATTGAAAAAAAACATCTTCAAATTTTATCATTTTATTACCTAATTTTCTACAGAATATCCTTATATTATATCAAATATCCCGATTTTTCTCAAACTAAATACGGATAGGTATTTAAATATATTCATACCTATTATTTATTACAATAAGCTTTTAAACTATTATTTATAAATTTATTTATTTTATCATCATCATAAACCACTTCTTTAAGGTACAATCCTGCTGCATCAGCTTTAGGCCCTGCGAATTGGCGTTCTTTTTTTTCTAATATTTCTTTAATGTAATCAGCTTCATATTTACCGGCAGCCACATTTTGTATAGTTCCGATAATTATTCTAACCATATTATATAAGAATCCATTCCCAGTAATTTCAAAGTTTACAATATTAGGATTAATCAGATCTTTCTCCATAGTTAAACTATATATCGTTCTAACCTTATCTTCAACGCTAGAATTTTTCGAACAAAATGATGAAAAATCATGTTCTCCAACAAAATATTGCAACGCTTCTTGGGCTTTTTCGAAATTAAAATCAAAACTATGTTTACCTACATAATTTAATAAGAATGGATCCACTTCTCTTCCGATATGCAGCTTATAATAGTATGTTTTTTGTGTGCTATTATACCTAACATGAAAATCTTCAGAAGCAGACGTCGCTCCCACTATCCTAATGTCTTTCGGAATAGTAGCATTCAACGCCTTAACCCATGCTTCATCTGGAATATTTAAATCAGTATCAAAATGTAATACCTGACCATAAGCGTGCACACCACTATCAGTTCTTCCACTCATATAAAGACGAACATCTTTTTTATTAATTTTCTTTAAACTTTTCTCAATTTCTTCTTGAATTGTATTATTATTTGGTTGTATTTGAAATCCATGGTAATTACTACCATCATACCTACAAAGTAAAACTACTCTCACTCTTATCTCCTAAATATTTTATTTTAATCTTTATTTCTTACTTCTTAATCGTCGTATTATTCCTTGAATGCTTTCTAACGACTCACTCTATATGCTATTATACCATAACAATAGAAAGAGAAAAAGATGAGATAAGAGTTAAACACAGCAACAAATCAGTAAAAATCACACTTAACTTTACTTAATCGACATAAAAAATTACAACCTTATCTTGTATATTAAAAATATTATTTTACCAAAATAAAAAAAGAGTAACTCAAAAATCTTGATTTCAGAAAAATCGATTTTATCGAGTCACCCTCACTCAGAACACATATAAAGTTAATTAATATTATACTTTATTCAACTCTAAAATCCCAATAATATCTTTGCAAATATTATAACTTGCATGCGGTAAATAATTTTTTGTCATACTGTATTTAATCTTCTTAATATTATCTTCAAAAAATAGTTCTTCTAAACAATCTAGTACTTCGTCTAAATTTTTAGCGATTTTTGCCATTCCATTTCTCCTAAAATAAATCGCATTCTCCATCTCTTGTCCAGGAACTGGATTAAAAAGAATCAGTGGAATATTACTTGCTAATGCTTCAGAAATAGTTACTCCTCCTGCCTTAGTTATAAGCACATCAGCAGCCTGCATCCATTCTCTCATATTTTCAGTATAACCTAGAATTTTAGCCCTTTCTTGTTTAGCATAATCTATTTCTAATTCATTCTTTAATTCTCTATTTTTACCACAGATTACTACTACTTGAGTATCTTTATTTTTCAGTAGTATTTTCCCAATAAGGTTTGAAAAATCAGTAGATACTCCAAAAGCACCAGCAGATAACAAAACTGTCTTTTTATCTATAGCTAATTTATTATCTTGCAACCATTGTTCAACATCCATTTTATTATCGAATTTTTCAGCAATCGGTATTCCAAATTTCTTAACTTTTTGTTTTTCTACATTTAACTTCAATAACTCTCTTTCAGTTTCATCTGTCGCTACATAATATCTAACTGCATCTTTAGTTAACCAACTTTTATGAAAATGATAATCCGTTATTATATTAACTATTGGTATCTTTTTATCTTTCAATAAAGATAAAGCAGGAGTTGGAAATGTTGAGACAATAATATCTGGCTTAGTCTGTTTTACTAGTTTTTTCAAATACTCCGAACTAAAATATCTATAAGCAGAGATATTACTATGATTTTTCCCTACATAATATAAATACCCGTAAATATCTCTAAAATATGAAAAGCTATATAAGTATAATTTTTTCAAAACTGGTGTCAAATTTGGATGAGCTTGTAAGAACAAATCTGTTTCAATAACTTCAATCTCATCAGCATAATATTTTTCAAATGTTTCTTTAATATTTTTTGATACTTGAAGATGCCCATTTCCAAATGAACCTGTTATTAATAAAACTTTTTTCATATTA
>CALHQV010000329.1 GCA_938038035.1 uncultured Gemella sp.
CTAAATATGATGCTCTTGAACGTCATAAAGATGAGAAAAAAGATGACACTAAAGAAGAGAAAGAAATTGTTAAAAAATTAGAACTTAGAAATATTTCTTCTGTTGAACTATATTCGAAAGAAGGAGATAAGTATCGTCATGTAACTTCACTTTCAAGTGTGCCAAACATCTCTTCAAATTACTTTATGAAAGTTAAGTCAGAGAATTTTAAGGATGTAATGCTTCCAGTTGAAAGTATTACTAATGATAATAAAGATAATAGAGAAGTCTATAAAATAGTGGCTCGCGTAAATAATTTGATACAACATGAAAATGATAGAGTATTAGATAATTATACATACTACCTACCTAAGACGGTAAGTAGTGAAAATGGTGTTTATACATCATTTAAAAATCTTGTAGATGATATGAATAGTAACCCACATGGTACATTTCGTCTAGGGGCGACTATGGATGCTCGTGAAGTAGAACTTTTGGAAGGTCAAGAAAGTTATATTAATCACGAATTTAGTGGTACATTAATAGGTTCAAACAAGGATAAGAACTATGCTGTATATAACCTGAAAAAACCGTTATTTAACGTTTTAAATCATGCTAATATTCGAGATCTTTCAATAAAAGAAGCAAATGTTTCTTCTAAAGAAGATGCTGCTACAATAGCGAAAGAAGCGAAAAATGGTACTAACATTACTAATGTTCACTCATCTGGTGTAATTGCTGGTGAACGTGGCATTGGTGGTTTAGTTTCACAAGTTACAGATTCTAAAATCTTGAATAGTAGTTATACTGGTAGAATAACTAATACTTATGACACAAAGGCTACTTATCAAATAGGTGGTTTAGTTGGTAAACTTTCAGGAGCTAGAGCTTCAATTGATAGATCAGTTTCGTCTATTGATATGGCGACAAATGCTAATCAAGGAGACCAAATTGTTGGTGGTATAGCGGGAGTTGTTGATGATAGAGCGACAATCAGTAATAGCTATGTTGAAGGTAATGTTAATAATGTGAAACATTTTGGTAAAGTTGGTGGAGTCGTTGGTAATCTTTGGGATAATTCAGGAGAAGTTGAAAATTCAGGTCGACTATCTGATGTGCTAAGTGATGTTAATGTTACTAATGGGAACGCTATAGTTGGTTATGATTTTAATGGTATTAAAGCATTTAAGACATATAGTAATAAAAATAATAAAGTAGTAAATGTAGTTCAAGTGGACGATGAACTTGTAACTAAAGATTCAGATGTACAAAGAGGTACGATATTAGAATCTGACAAAGTGAATGCTAAAAAAGTTGAGTTAGTTTCTAAACAAAGTACTAAAGTAGAAGACTTCAATTTCTCTTCTAGATATGTAACTGACTATAGAAATCTTGAAAATGCCGATTCATCAAAAGAACAAGTTTATAAAAATATTGAAAAATTATTACCATTCTATAATAGAGAAACAATAGTTAAGTACGGGAATTTAGTAGAGACTAGTAGTAATCTTTACAAAAAAGAATTATTATCAGTAGTTCCTATGAAAGATAAAGAAATAATTAGTGATGTTAACGGAAGTAAATCAAGTATAAATAAACTATTACTATATTACACGGACAATACATCAGAAACGATAAATATACAATATCAAAGTGATTTTTCAAATGTAGCAGAGTATAGTTTGAATGGTACAAAATTAATTTACACACCAAATACATTACTTCGAAATTATAAAAATATTTTAGATGAAGTATTACCAGAATTAAATAAAGTAGAATATAAATCAGATGCAATTAGAAAAGTATTAGATATTTCAAGTGATATAAAATTAACAGAATTATATCTAGATGAACAATTTACGAAAACAAAAGCAAACATTAAAGACAGTTTATCAAAACTTCTTTCTGCTGACGCGGCAATATCTGAAAATAGTAATTCAATAATTGATAATTATGTAATAGAAAAAATTAAGAATAATAAAGAGGCGTTACTTTTAGGGTTAACATATCTAGAACGTTGGTATAATTTTAAATATGATAATGCAAGTGCTAAAGATTTAGTTATGTATCACTTGGATTTCTTCGGTAAATCAAATAGTTCAGCCTTAGATAATGTTATTGAACTAGGTAAGTCTGGCTTTAACAATTTATTAGCGAAAAATAATGTAATTACTTATAATGTATTATTAGCGAAAAATTATGGAACTGAAAGTTTATTTAAAGCATTAGAAGGATATAGAAAAGTATTTTTACCAAAAACTTCTAACAACGAGTGGTTTAAAAAACAAACAAAAGCTTATATAGTAGAAGAAAAATCTACGATTAAAGAGGTAAGTGATAAACAATCAATAGCAGGTAGTCCATATTCTATTGGTGTATATGATAGATTAACTAGCCCATCATGGAAATATCAAAGTATGGTGTTGCCGTTATTAACACTACCTGAAAAATCTGTGTTTATGATAGCGAATATCTCTACTATTGGATTTGGTGCATATGATAGATATAGAAGTAAAGAATATCCTAAGGGAGAAAAATTAAATAAATTTGTTGAAGAGAATGCACAAGCAGCGGCTAAACGATTTAGAGACCATTATGATTATTGGTATAAAATTCTAGATAATGAAAATAAAGAAAAATTATTTAGAAGTATCCCAGTATATGATGCATTTAGATTTGGAAATGATGAAGATAATAAGTTACAAGAAGCTAACTTTGAAACTAATCATCCAGCAATAAAACATTTCTTTGGTCCAGCAGGTAATAATGTAGTTCACAATGCTAATGGTGCATATGCAACAGGGGACGCATTCTACTATATGGCTTATCGTATGCTTGATAAATCTGGTGCGGTAACATATACGCATGAAATGACGCATAACTCAGATAGAGAAATTTATCTTGGTGGCTATGGTCGAAGAAGTGGCTTGGGACCAGAGTTCTTCGCAAAAGGCTTATTGCAAGCACCAGACCATCCAAATGACGCAACCATCACCATCAACTCGATCTTGAAACATTTAAAATCGGATAGCAAAGAAGGAGAACGATTACAAATACTCGATCCAACTACGAGATTTAATAGTGCAGATGATTTGAAGCAATATGTCCACAATATGTTTGATGTTGTCTATATGTTGGAATATCTTGAAGGACAATCAATCATTCAACATTTATCTAATTCAGAGAAAATGACTGCACTGAGAAAAATTGAGAATGTATTCGTCAAGGATCCAGATGGAAATAACGTATATGCAACAAATGTTGTCAGAGATCTAACAGTAGAAGAAGCTAAAAAACTACGTTCATTCAATGATTTGATTGATAATAATATTATTTCGTCTAGGGAATATGCGTCAAAAACATACGAAAGAAATGGCTATTTTACTATAAAACTATTTGCGCCGATTTATGCAGCATTAAGTAATGATGACGGAACGCCAGGTGACCTAATGGGACGTCGTATGGCTTATGAACTATTGGCTGCAAAAGGCTTTAAAGATGGTATGGTACCATATATTTCAAATCAATTTGAACCCGATGCTAGGGAAAATAATAAAACGATTACCTCATATGGTAAGACCAAAGGATTAGTAACAGATACATTAGTACTTCAGAAATTATTTAATGGTCAATACCACACTTGGAGTGATTTTAAAAAGGCTATGTATGCAGAGCGTCAAACTAAGTTCAATAAATTGAACAAAGTTACCTTTAAGGATACAAGTAAATCGTGGACAAGCTTTGCAACAAAAACCACAAGTAGTATAGATGAGTTGCAGAAACTAATGAATGAAGCTGTCCGTAAAGATGCAGAAGGTACTCATTGGGATAACTATAATCCAGAGACTGATAGTGCAGTTCATAAATTGAAGAGAGCAATCTTTAAAGCTTATCTAGATCAAACTAATGATTTTAGAAGTTCAATTTTTGAGAATAAAAAATAGTGTTTACTATTAAAAAAATAAAATTAAAGAAGGTGATTACACTTGTCATTATTTAAAAAAGAGCGATTTTCGATCCGAAAAATCTGTGGGATTGTTGGTTCGGTGTTACTCGGAAGTGTCTTGGTTGCACCGTCAATCATTCATGCTTCTACCTATCATTACATTGAAAAAAGCGCTCTTACACAAGAAGAACAAACTAAGATTCAAGCAGGAATTCCTACTGATAATGAAGCAACCTATGCTCTTATTTATCAGCAGGAAGCTCTTCCTGCAACAGGTTCCTCGACTTCTGTGCTTACAGTTTTAGGTCTATTAGCTATTGGTAGTTTAGTTCTTTTGGTTCATAAAAAGAAAAAAGTTAGTAGTTTGTTCTTAGTTACTACTATCGGACTGATTAGTCTTTCTAGTATGCAAGCTCTCGATATAAGCAATCCTTTGAAAGCTCCAAGTAATAAGGGAGTAGTTCAAATTGCTGGATATCGTTATATTGGATACTTACCCCTTGATGATGATGCAA
>CALHQV010000330.1 GCA_938038035.1 uncultured Gemella sp.
ACGATTTAAAATGTAAATTTACATTATAGAAATATATTAGTATTATCATGATATTTTAAAGTATATATAAAGTTGATAATAAAGGACAACACTTGAATTACAAGCAGTTTTGAATTATAATAACAGGTGTAAAAGAAAGTTTAAAAAAATGATGAGGGGTGATAAATGGGTGAGAAAAAAACATAGAACATTAACTAGGTTAATGTTGATAATGACGGGTTTGGTAGTCATTTCATTGTTAGTAACTTCATTTTTTGTTACGGAATATATAAAAAAACGGGAAGATGAGGTTATTCGTCAAAAAATATATTCAACTGCAAAGGTAGTAGCTAATGATAAAGGTGTTATAGATGATGTAAAACATCATAGGAGAACCAAAGAAATTCAAGATTATGCCAATAGAGTATTGGAAGAAACAGGAACTGACTTTGTAGTTATCACGGATGATACTTTTACAAGATATAGTCATCCAATAAATGAATTTGTCGGTGAAAAATTTTCAAATATAGATGATATAAGTTCGACATTCGATTCTGGAGATCACTATAGTAAGCAAAGTGGTGTTTTAGGAGATGGACTTAGATTTTTCACAGCGATAAAAGATGAAAATGGTGAAAATATTGGTGTTGTGTGTGTAGGTTATACTAAAGAAACAGTAAAAAAACAAATACTACATTCACAAGAAAAAATATTATTTGGATTATTGATAGGTATAGCAGTTGCAATTACGTTAGCAGTAGTGTATAATAGACGACTTAAGCGTATATTGTTAAACTATGAACCAGAAGAAATAGCATACAATTATATTGAAAAAAATCTTATATCCGATCATGTTTCCGAAGGAATTATAGCAATAAATATAGATAAGAAAGTTATCGTTAAGAATAGTAGTGCTAATCAAATATTGGATAAAGCAGGGTATTCTAAAGTTAAAAAAGGTAAGAAAATTCCTGATCAGATGTATGAAATTTTCTTCAAGAGTATAATCGAAGAAAATCTTCAAAGTAGAGATGAAGTGATAGTTCTAAATCACATCGAAGTGCTAGTTAATAGAAATGCAATCTATCAAAATGGTAAGCTTTATGGTGCTGTAGTTACACTACGTGACCAAAGTGAAATGAAAAAATTAATCACAGAATTAAGTGGTACAGAAAAATATAATGATAGCCTTCGAGAACAGAGTCATCACTTTATGAATAAACTGCATGTATTGCACGGTTTAATTGAGATGAAGTCTTATGATGAAGTTGAAAAATTCATCACTTATCTAAAAGATGACTATCATGATAAAATTGGATATATATCTGAAAGTATTAAAGTACCAGCAATAGCAGGTTTTTTACTTGCAAAAGTTAGAGAAGCTAAACAAAAAAATATATCGTTATTAATTGATCCAGATTCAATGATTCTAAATCAAGAAGGTTTAGATGAACTTTTTAATGAACTTTTAATTATTCTAGGAGTACTTATAGACAACTCAATGGAATCTATAAGTGAAAAAGAAGATGGAAAAATTGTTGTTTACTTATACCTAAATACCGATGAAAATATACTATTATGTAGTGTGTATGATAATGGCTGTGGAATTAGTAAGGATATACTGGAGAATGTATTTGAAAGAGGATATTCAACTAAAGGGGAAAACAGAGGATACGGACTAGATGCCGTTGACACAATTGTGAAAAAATATAATGGTTTAATAGACGTGGAAAGTGAAGTAGGCAAAACAAAATTTACAATAGAGATACCAATCGAGGAGGAATAAAAAGTGAGAGTACTAATAATAGAAGACGATCCAATGGTAGCGATGATACACAAAGAGTATTTTAAGAAGAAAGAACTAACTGATGATTTAAGTCATGTTACATCAATAGAAGCTGCGAGAGAATTTTTAGAAAACAATGATGTTGATTTAATAGTTTTAGACAATTATTTAATTGATGGACAAGGAATTGAATACTTACCAGAATTAAAAGGATATCCAATCATTATGATAACAGCAGCAAATGACGTTCAAACAGTAGAAGCTGCATTATCTAATGGAGTAGTAGATTACTTAGTAAAACCATTTACTTATGAAAGATTTGCACAAGCAATTGATAAAGTACAAGACTATGTGAAATTATTATCAAAAGAAAAAATCAATCAAGATCTAATCGATGACTACTTAAATTCAGGTAGAGTAGAAGAAGAGGAAGATAATTTACCTAAAGGACTATCAAGAATCACTTTGAAGAAAGTACTAGAGGCTATAAGAGAGCACAATAGTGGATTTACTACTCAACAAATCGCAGATAAGTTAGATATTTCTAGAATAACTATTAGAAAATATTTAAACCACTTAGTTAATATAAAGATACTTAGTGAAGATGCTGAATACTATACATCAGGAAGACCTGTGTCAGTATTTACAGTTGAATCTGAAAGTAGATTAGAAAAATTATTATAATTTGTAATAAAGAGAAAAACCTTCAAAACTTTAATTGTTTTGAAGGTTTTTTTTAGCGAAATAATAAAATTAAGAGAAGATATTAATCATTAATTTTGTATGTACCTTTTTTATACTTATCAGTATTTTTATACTCTTCTATAGTTTTATTAATTCTATCCATATCTTCTTTTTTGAATTTTTCTTGGATTTCTTTGTAAGTTACTTTTTTGAATAATTTAAAATCACGTTGACCAACTGGTTTATCGTAATCTATAACTTTTATTTCGATACCATCATCGACTCTTCTTACTAATATACTACTACCTAAAGTTCCGAAGTCTGTAACATAAGCACCATTTTGTTCTTGCATACTAAAGAAAGTATCAGGTTTTAAAGTTTCGACTTTAGGATCAGTAGATTGATTAACATATGCACGTCCAATTAATGCTAATTGTGAATTAGTAAATTCTGGCTTTTTATTTGCATCGTCTTTTTTATCTTCTGTATTTTCTTGTTTATTTTCATTGTATGTATAAACAGTTTTACGTGCAGATTTAGGTATTTCTAGTTTTTCATTTGACTGTGGACGATTTTTTAAGAACTCTTCTTTAGAACCATATTGATTATTTGATACAGTATCTTTGAACTTCCCATCTTTCTTTTCTTTATCAGATAGATTTACATCATGAATCTTGTCATACTTGTCTTTTTTATCATTTAATTTATAAACGACATATCTGTCAGTATCTTTTTCTTGAGCGTGAATCCAAATAGTTTGGTTTTTATAGAATACAGCACGTGGAATATCACTATCAGATTGAGCTTGATAAAGTACCCTAATATTGTTAGAGTCATATGAATAAACTGCAACAGGACTATTAGGTTTATTTTCTTCAGTAATAAATAATTCGTTTGTACCATTTCCATCGATATCATAATAATTAAATTGTAGGAAATTCTTATCTTTTCCATTATCATTATAATTTTTAATAGCATATTTATTTACTTCAGAATCATTATCTGAATAACCTTTATCCATTGCTTTTTTATATTTTTCAAGAACCGGAGCGTAAGCTTCTTCATCAGATTTCTTTTTACTGAAAGAGAAGATACTAGAGATAGATTTATTTGTAGATTTTGAATAATAATATAAGCCACCACCGGTAATTAGAACTAGTCCAAGAACAGTCGAGATTATAGAAACAAGTTTTGAACGTTTTTTCTTATTAGGTTCAAAATTATTAATATTAGCACCCTGAGTATTTGCGTTCATGTTAGGGTTTTGTTTCGTATTATTAAAGTTTTGTTGCTGTTTGTTAAAACCTTGTTGATTAGTATTATCGTAATTTTGATACTGTTGATTAAACCCTTGTTGATTTGTATTATTGTAGTTTTGAGCCTGGAGATTAGTACCTTGTTGATTTACATTACCATAGTCTTGAGTCTGAGGATTAGTACCTTGCTGTTTTGCATCTCTATAATTCTGGTATTGTTGGTTAATTGTATTATTATAATTTTGATACTGTTGATTTAAACCCTGTTGATTTAAATTTTCATAGCTTTGATATTGCTGATTAGGGTTATTATAATTTTGATACTGTTGGTTATATCCTTGCTGATTTGCATTAGCATAATTCGGATTTTCTTGATTGTAGTACTGTTGATTATTATAATTTTGATATGGCTGTCCAGTATATTGTTGGTTTCGAAGATTAGCATTGTAATTTTGCTGTTCATTATAATTATTGTAGTTTTGATATTGCTGATTTAAACCTTGTTGATTCTCGTAGTTTTCAGAATTTTGATTGTTGTAATTCTGCTGTTGATTATTATAGTTTTGTTGTTGATCAAAGTTTTGATATTGAGTATTTTGATACTGTTGATCATATCCTTGATTGTTGTATTGAGTGTTATCAAAATTTTGATTGTTGTAGTTTTGATTATTATAATTTTGGTTATTTGGACCTTGATTATTTCTATTCATTAATTTCTCCTTTTATTAATAATATTT
>CALHQV010000331.1 GCA_938038035.1 uncultured Gemella sp.
AGTTCGTATTTTTTATCTATCCGGACAAATATAATCTATTGACTATATTTTTATAGTTTATTCAGATGTTTTTAATCAAAAAAAATGCTGACAAAATGAAATACTTATAAAATTTTATCAATTTAAATTTTTGCAAAGGAATTGTATAAAATGACGAGTTTAGCTAGTATCTTTATTTTGTTTGTAACTTCAACATCCAAATCTTTATAAACACGGATCATTTCGTGATACTCAGTGAAAGTCAAACAGAGATTCAAAAACTAGTAGCAGGCTACTTAAAATAGTGATCTGAGATTACAGCTAGAACATCTGAAATCAACCTCGTATCTCTAACAAGAAAAAAACAAAACTAGTCAAAAAGTTTTCCTGAGCCTAAAATCATTAGAAAGCAACATCACTAGTATTCTGAAAAATAGCTATAGTACTTCATTTATATAAATCATGTTTCACACCTTACAGAGCATGACGTACAACTAGTTCCATAATCGAAAAAAACCAATGATTTTTTACATCATTGGTTTTCTACTGGATTAATCTATCAGAAAAACTCTAATTAGTCTTCTTTTTTCTTACTAGCTACTAGACCAAATCCGCTTAATACTCCAAGAAGTCCAAGCGCTGCGAGGCTAGCATTAGCTTCTGTACCTGTGTTAGGCAACTCTTTTTGACCTTCAACATATTTAGGTGCTTCTGGTTGTTTTGGTTGCTCAGCTACTGCTGGTTTTTCAGGACTTGTTGGCTCTTGTGGAGAAACTGGTCGTACTGGTTGACTTGGCTCAACTGGAGTTGGGGTTGGAATCTTGCGATAAACATGACGAACATTACCATTGACGTCTTTTTCTGTTTTCACTAATTCATAACCTGAAAACTCCTTGCTTGGTTGTTCTCCGTCTTCTTTAGGAATGATTAATTCTCCGTTTTCATCTACATAAGTTGTGATAATCTTGTATTCGAATGGAGTTGGAGTTGGGCTTGGAGCTGGCGTTGGTTTTTCTACTTTTTCGTAGATGTGTTCCACGTCACCATTTGGTAATTTCTTAGTCTCTACGAAGCGGTATTCTGGGATGTCTTTCTTATCTACAGATCCACTTTCTTTTGGTTTGATTTCATTACCATCTTTGTCTTTGAAGAACGTTGTTACTTTTTCGTAAACGTGTTCAACATCTCCATTTGGTAATTTCTTAGTCTCTACGAAGCGGTATTCTGGGATATCTTTTTTATCTACAGTTCCACTTTCTTTTGGTTTGATTTCATTACCATCTTTGTCTTTGAAGAATGTTGTTACTTTTTCGTAGATGTGTTTAGTATTACCTTTTTCATCTACTTTTGTTTCTACGAATTTGTATCCAGTAATTTTCTCTTTTGGTTGTTTACCATCTTTAGATGGGATCAGCTCTTCTTCTTTACCATCTTTTCCTACTACTACAAATTTAGTATCAGGGCGTACAGTTGGTGTGTAAGTTTTAGAAACTGCTTTACCATTTTCATCTTTAACTTGAACTGTTACTCCAGAAGCTTTTCCTACGAAGTCTTTTTCTGGTGTAAATTCAACTACACCATCTTTAAGTACATATGTTCCTTCTCCTGGAACTGTAACTTCTTTCACTTCTTTTCCATCTTTATCTACTAATGTTAGAGTAGATTTATCAAGAGCTACTTTTTCATGACCTTTGTTGAAGTTCACTGTTGTATTATCTTGATCTGGAGTATCAAATACTACAGGAGATTTTTGAACAGCTCCACGTGGACCTTCAGTTTCTGATACTTCACCTGTTGGTGTTACTGGTGTTACTGTTGGTGTGTAAGTTGCTGTTGCTGGCGTGCCATTCTTATCTACACGTTTTACAGTTACAGCTGGCGCTTCTCCTGTAAATGATTTTTCTGGTGTGAATGTTACTGTTCCATCTTTCGCTACTTCGTATTTACCTACACCTTTAATTTCTTTAACTGTACTTCCATCTTCGAATGTTGCTGGTACTTCATCATCCATTGGCACTTCTGGATTTCCAGGTGTGAATGTTGGTGTCCCCTCTTGTTTTGCACCTTGGATTCCTGTTGATTCATCACCTTCTGCTGTCGGTGTCACTGGTGTTACTGTTGGTGTGTAAGTCGCTGTTGCTGGTGTTCCATTCGCATCTTTCACTTGAACTGTCACTGGATCTGGTGTTCCTGTGAAGTCTTTTTTAGGTGTGAATGTTACTTTTCCAGATTTCGGATCAATTTCGTACTTACCAACTTCTTTTCCATCTTTTGTGGCTGGAATTTCAGTTTTCGCAATCGGTTCTTTTGTAAGTGGATTGTAGAATGTTGCTGGCTGAGTTTCATCAATCTTGATCGGTACTTTTACGTCACCTTCTGTGAACTTAGGCGTTCCTTCTTGTTTTGCACCTTGGATCCCTGTTGATTCATCACCTTTACCTGTTGGTGTTACTCCTGTGAAATTAGGTGTGTAAGTTGTTTTAGCTGCAGTACCGTTTTTATCTTTTGCTTGTACTGTTACTGGTTCAACTTTTCCAACATATGTTTTATCTGTTGGTGTAAATTTCACTTCACCTGTTGGGGTTCCATCTTCACCTTTAACTAGTGAGTAAACTCCGATTTCTTTTCCATCTTTATCAGTAATTGTTACTGTTTCAGCTGGGTTTCCATCTTTATCTAATAATGTAATTGTAGATTTATCGATTGGAGCTGGTGATTCAGGAGCTTTTTGAGGATTACCTGGAATAAATTCAACAGTACCTGTTTGTTCTACCCCTTGCGGACCTTCTGAAGTTGCAGGATTCGCACTTGGGTTAACTGGAATGATTGACGGTGTATATGTTGTTTCTACTGTTCTACCAGCTGTGTTTTGAGCTTGTACTTTTGCTGGAACCACATCTCCTGCATAAGGTTTGTTAGGATCTGGAGTAAATGTTACTTCACCAGTTTCTTTGTTTAATGTATACTTACCAATCACATCCCCTTCTGGACTCTTAGCATCTACTTCAGTAACTGGTTGATTGTTTTCGTCTAATAACGTTGTCTTAGTTTTGTCAATTAGAACAACATCAGAACCTGCTTTGAATTCTACAGTTCCTTTTTGAACCGCACCTTGTACATCTACTGAAGTTGCTTCTTCTGCAGTTGGGTATGTTGGTGTGATATGTGGAGTATAAGTTGTTACTGCTAATGTACCATTCTTATCTAACGCACCAATTTCAGCTGGTGGTACTGCACCTACATAGTTTACATCAGTTGGTGTGTAAGTTACTTTATTCGTAGTTGGATCAATTGAGTATTCCCCAATCTTAGTACCATCTGGACCCATTACGTCTTGTACTGCATCCGCTGCTAGCGGTTGACCACTTTTATCTAACAGTCTTGCGCTACCTGCCTCAATCTCAACTGTTTCTCCTTTACCGTTTACTGTAACTTTTCCTCCAGTGAATGTTACTGTTCCTTCTTGTGCTACACCTTGAGGAGCTGTTGATTCAGCTGGTTCTCCTTGAGGTCTTACTGGAACGATATTTGGAGCGTAAGATGTTTCTGCTGGTGTACCATTTGAGTCTTGCATACGGACACGAGCTGGTAATACTTTATCTGCGAATGTTTTATCTGATGGTGTGAAGATTACTTCTCCTGTAGTTTTATCTACTGTGTAGTCCCCTACTTTTTTACCAGTTTTATCGATTGCTGGTAATGTTTCAACTGGGTTTCCACTGTCATCCACTAATGTTAATGTTTCAGGTTTCATTGTTGATTTATCTGAACCAGGTGTGAATGTAGGTTTTCCTCTTTGAGTATCCCCTTGTTTTGCAGTAGTTTCTGCTGGTGTTGCTGTTGGTTCTACAGGTGTGATATGTGGAGTATACGTAGCTATTGCTTTCGTACCATTTTCGTCTTCACCTTGGATTGTTACAGGTTTAACATCTCCAACATAAGTTTTGTCTGTTGGCGTGAATACCGCTGTTGGTACTCCATCTACCACTTTAAGTGTGAATGTCCCTACAACATTTCCATCTGGATCTTTTGCTGGAACTTCTTTAGCTGGTTGTCCATCTTCACCTAATAATGTATAAGCATCAGGATTCATTGGAACTGATTTTTCCACTTCAACTGGGTTATCGTTCTTATCTAAGTAAGTAACAGTATTTTTACCTGGAGTAAATGTAATTTCTTGTTCTTGTGTTTGACCTTGAGGTTTTGTAGTTTCTCCACCTTCTGCAGTTGGTGTTACTGGTTTAACCGTTGGTTGGTAAGTGACTGTACCTGTTGAAGTTACAGGGTTTCCGTCTTTATCTACCCCAACTTTACCTGTAAATGAAACTTTAACTGGGTCTGGTTCACCAGTAAAGTCTTTATTTGGAGTGAATACTACTTCTCCTGTTGAAGGAGTAATTGTATAAGTTCCAATTGGTTTACCGTCTTTGGTAGCTGGAATTTCAGTTTTATCAGTAGGTTTACCTGTCTCAGGATCTACTAATTTAACTGGGAATTCTTCTGAAGGTGTAATCTTATTATCTGCAGTATCTTTGAATTCAGGAGTTCTTGTTTGTTTTGCTCCTTGAATATCATTAGATTTCTCTTCTCCATCTACAATTTCACGTTTCATTACGTGAGGGATGTAACGTCCATCCATTGAACCTTTTTCAGCCGCACCTTCTGGTGTTACTTGATCACTGATAAGCGTTAGTTGATCTCCGTTTTCACCTTCACCATTGATAATAGGAAGACCCGTTTTACCCCAGCCTGTTGTAGCCCCGTTGATATCTGTACGACGGATTGTAATTCCATCTGCATCTCCAACGAAAGTATCTTCTGGAACAAATTCTACATTAACGTCTTTTCCTTTAGCTGTAACTTTATATTTACCTTGTCCAGGTACTACATAGTAACCATCTACTAATTCAGCTTCTGTTACAATTGATCCATCAGGCTTAACGATTTGTGGTTGAACTGTTTCGTCAATCGTTGAAGGTGTGTCTAAATCGTAGTCTTTGTGTCCATAAGCGTTGAATTTCACAGTTGAACGTTGAGTCGCACCTTGAATATCGTAAGTTTCTTCTTTTGTACCACGTGGTGGAACTGTTTGTTGGATTTGGAAATCTTCTACTTCCCCAGAATACGCAATTCCTGTAGCTTCTTTAACGTCCGCTTTATCGTTTGCGATACGTAGACGAGTCGCTAATTTAGTCGCATTTACATCTAAGTTTTGAACAGGAGTGTTCCATCTTAATGTCACTTCTCCATCTTTTGTAACTTCAACAATTTCAGCACTTTCGTTTTCGTCGAATTTACCGTTGTTGTTAAAGTCAATAAATCCATTTACGAATGCTTGTTTTCCGCCACCTAAGTGAGCATCAAATGTCATTTCGTAAGTACCGTCATTTACTTTTTTCAGTTTGTAGTTATCGCCTTTTTCTGTGGCAATTACTCTATCACCCATTAACTGACGTGCACCTTCATCTCCACCTTCACCATTAACGTCATCATACTTGAAGGCTGTTTCATCTGTAATTTTTTCAGTACGGATATCAATATCTGGCTCTTTTGAACCTAAGTAAGGTTGTGTAATCCCATCACCTTTAGCGATAGCATGTCCTACTTTACCATATGAAGCTGGTGCATCCCCTTCGTCTAATACCATGAAACCGAACATAGCTCCTTGTTGACCGCTTGATAGGATATATACTCCTAAGTTTCTAGCATTACGTGTTAAAACAACTGGTGTAGACATACCAGAGTCACGGTGAGTTGTTGCTGGTCCAAATACTTGTGTTCCCAAACCATCACTATAAACTGTTCCATCTTTATCCGTTACTGTAGATACTGTTTCTTCAGTAATTTCTGTTGATCGGAATCCTTTTGCTTTATCAGCGATGAATGCTGCAAAGGCAGGCTTCCCAGAACCTTCCACTGTATATGAGTTTCCTAATTGACGCGTTTGATTTCCTAATACAGGTTTTACATCATAGCGGTTATCGTAGCTTTCTGCTGTATAAGAACGCATTGTTGTATATCTATTTCCATTAGTAGATCCGTCATTTGATAATTCAGTAACTAATTCGAATCCATCACCATCTGTTTTGTAGATTTCAATCTCAGATGAACCTGCTTCTTCCCCTGTTGTGAAAACTACGTTCGCTGGTACTTCTTTTCCATTTAAAGTCGCTTTAACTTTAAACTCTACCCCAACGTTTGCTCCATCTTTAACAGATTGGATTACTGTCGTTCCACCTGTATCAATTCCATTTGTTTTCGCTACAGAATATCCACCTTGACGAACTACTTTTACTTCTGCTGGTGTACCATCTTTATATACATTCTTAGCATCAGGATCATAACCTGCTCCTCCACGTTCTTTATAAACGTCAGTTGAGTTAAATGGTTTTAGCGCTGTAACTTCCATTTCCACAACATATCCAGGTGTTAATTCTTGTTTGAACTTCGTTCCAACTTTTAATTTACCACCTGCATCAAGATTTTCAACAACTGCTGTTTTACTTGTAATATCGAACCATTTAATTTGGTGTTTTAAACGTTCTGTATTTTTTTCTTTATATTTTTTCCAGTGATCAGCTTGTTCAGCTTCTGTTAATGGCGCTTCATCCACTCTCTCAGCTACATCAGCTAAAACCACCTCAAATTTCCCATCACGACCAATTCCTGCTTTTTTAAGCTCACTATAAACCGCAAGAATTGATTCATTTAAACGAGCTAATTGAGCATCTACTTGTTCCTTTGTGACACTCTTATCAGCTAAAAGTACTTTTGATTCGTTAAGTACAGCTTGGTTTTTAGCTACCGCCGCTTCAATAGCTGCTCGATTCTCTGCGGTTACTTCCTTCTTACGAAGTTCTGTAGCAGCAAGTGTATTAGTTACATCAGCTTCTGAAGAAACTTGTGTCAAGGCAGTTGTTGCTTCAAAAACTGCTTTTTCTGTTGGTGTAGCGTTTCTTTCTGCTTCTGCTTTTGCTACCTTGTCTTTATCAGCCTGTTCTTTCTCTAATCCAAGTTTATTTGATTCAGTTACAACTGTTCCCAATGCAGAGAGAATCTCTCTTTGAATATCTACCTCTTCTTGCTTAGCTGTTTCATTTGCTAAAACAGATTTCGCAGTAGCTAAGGCTTCACGAGCATTGGCTACAACTGAAGCATCTGCATTCTTAGCAGTTGAAAGTTTAGATTCTAAAGTAGCAATACTTTCCTCAAGAACAGCTTTATTTACTTTTTTAGTCTCTTCTGGTTTTGCTTCCGTAGTTTTTCCAATTTCTGGCTTTACTTCTGTGGTATTCTGATCAGTTTTTTCAGCTGGAGCTGCTGCTACTGTAGTTTCCACACTTTGTACCTCTGTCGCTGAAACTGCTCCATTTCCAAGGAACATCAAACCAGCCGCAATCGCTACAGATGCTGCTCCAAAACTATATTTACGAATTCCATAACGGATGTATTTTTCTACTCTAAAATCTTGTTGTTGCTTGCCTTTCATTAAAACCAACAACCTCCTTTTATTTTCATCATGTTAGTTAAAAATCCCAAAAAAATCCCTCAGCAATTTTTTTACATAGTTGAGAGGGGATTTTATATAATTTACAACTAACATGTATATAAATAATATCACACTTATACTTAACAATCAATTTATTTGTCTCAAATTTTTAAACAATCCATATTTTAGCATCTATAATTTAACTTTACATTTTTTCTGAATTATCAGTATTTCATAAGAGTCATAACTTTTTAAATTGTCGCTTTTGTTTCTATTTTCTGAATATTTTTACCCTCTTTTTATATTTAAATCTTCGTTAGTTTATATCAGTGTTTTTGTATATTTATTTAAAAAATAGCCTTGTAAAACGATTGCTTTATCTCGTTTTTATATATTTTCCTTTTATCATTTAACCTTAGAAAGACGATTGCAAAACTTTCTACCAACTTTTGAGGTTTTCCGAAATGGTTGAATAATGAAGTATAATGAAATAAAACAAAAAACGAGCACTTTCGTACTCGTTCTCTGATATAAACTACTGATTAAAGTGAGTTTACGTCAACTTTGATACCAACACCTTGAGTAGTTGTGATAGTCAAGTTTGTTACGTAAGTTCCTTTAGCTGTAGCTGGTTTTGCTTTTTGGATTGTTTCGTTGAAAGCTTTGAAGTTTTCAACCAATTTTTCAGCTTCAAATGATACTTTACCGATGATTGCTTGAACGTTACCTGCACGGTCAGCACGGTAAGTGATTTTACCACCTTTAGACTCTTCAACTGCTTTAGCAACATCCATTGTTACAGTACCAGTTTTAGGGTTTGGCATCAAGTTACGTGGTCCAAGGACACGTCCAAGAC
>CALHQV010000332.1 GCA_938038035.1 uncultured Gemella sp.
TTGTACCGAATAAGCTGTTTGTTGATTCTCCGTATTCTGCTTTACGAGCTGGGAACAGGATGTTGAATGCTGCAGCAGCGATTAATAGTCCGAATACTAAGAAGAATGGTGCCATTGCGTTACCGTAGCTAGTTTCTTCTGAGATGTCGCTGATATTAGTCTTAATTGGATTAGACATCATGTCTACGTTTTTG
Organism: uncultured Gemella sp.; assembly: GCA_938038035.1. Taxonomy (GTDB): domain Bacteria; phylum Bacillota; class Bacilli; order Staphylococcales; family Gemellaceae; genus Gemella. The sequence goes on from CALHQV010000332.1 coordinate 195, forward strand.
TCTCCAGTTTTAGCTGAAGTGATTCTATCAGCACCGCTAGAAAGTTTATCTGCTAATAAACCAGAACCGTCTCTGGCTTTATCTAATCCTGCGATTAACTCAGGAGCTTTAGCTTGCATGATTGTAAGAGCGCTGTAAAGTTTCTCAGAACCATCTTTAGCAGTATTAAGTCCGTTAAGTAATTCTGGGGCTTTACCCTGCATGGCAGAAAGTCCGCCGTGAAGTTTGTTAGCTCCATCTTTGGCGCTGTTAACTCCATTAATTAATTCCGGAGCTTTAGCTTGCATAGCAGAAAGTCCATTAGAAAGTTTTTCAGATCCTTCTTTCGCGCTGTAAAGTCCGTTAAGTAGTTCCGGAGTTTTAGCTTTCATATCAGTTAGTCCTTGATATAATTTTTTACCACCGTTATCAAGTTCTTTAATACCGATACTTAGTTCCGGAAGTTTAGCCTGAAGTTTGTTAAGTCCCGTATTAATTCTTGCATTTCCGTCGACTAAAGCATCGATTCCACTGGCTAATTCCGGAAGTTTTTCGTGCATTATGCTGATTCCGCCTCCTAGTTTATCAAATCCTGCTTGTAATTCAGTTCCTTTGCTTGCTAGAGTACCAACACCCTGTGCTAATTCCCCGGTTGTCATTGATGTAGTTAATGAGTTGACTCCATTAGTGTAAGAAGAAACACCTTCTTTTAATTTTGGAGTTGCACTTGCTAGTTGGTTAAGACCGTTTACTAACTCACCTGATGTTAGAGATGATACAGTTGCATCAACTCCACCTTTATATTGATTGAATCCTGCGATAAGGGTAGGAGTTTTTTCATTCATTACAGTTAATCCAGCTTTTAATTGACCGCTTCCGGCAGCAAGTTGTCCAACAGCTGATTTAATGCTAGAAAGTCCGTTAATTGACCCTTCAAGATCAGCTGCAAGAGAGTTTACATCGAATTTATCAAGTTGAGTTTGAATGTAGTTTAATTTTCCTACACGGTATTTCATACTTGAGTATTTTGATGCAGCGCTGTTAATTGCAGAAGTAAGTTCTGCTTTTACCTGACTATTATTATTGTTACTACTATTTTGAACAGTTGTAGTTGGTTGTGGTGCTGTTGCAGCTGGTGTTGCAGCTGCGTCACTTTTAGCAGCAGCAAGAATTTGAGCTTTTTGCTCTGGTTTTAAGTTCATTGATGCTAATGTTTGCTCCAACCCTGAGAAATTAGTAGTAGGAGCAGGTGTAGGTGCAGCTGGTGTAGTAGTTGTTGTCGTAGATTGCGTATCTATACGATTTACAATTTCTTTAAGACTTTCTATTTGAGTACCTAAATCTGCGAAGGCACTAGATAGAGGATTAAAGTTAGTTCTATATGTAATTTTTAATCCTTTTAGTTTGTCTAGCGTAGATGTTAGGTTAGATTTTTTAGCAGCTAAGTCACTGTCACTAGGTAAGTTAGAATTTAATGCATTTAATCCAGTATTGATTTTATCTGCACCATCTACTAATTTTGGTGTGCTTTCAGAAAGTTTAGCAACACCGTTTTCTAGTTCAGTACCACCAGCAGCTAATCTATTTAAATCATCTTTTTTAGATGCTAGCTTAGAGTTGATTTGAGAAATTCCATCTGATAATCTGTCGATGCCGTTGTTAAGTGTAGCACTTCCGGCGTTAAGTTTTTCTAAATCTTCTTTTTTAGCTAGTAATTTTTCGTTAAGTGTAAGAACACCATTAGTGTATTTTAAAAGTCCAGCTTGGAATTCTTTACTTCCTTTATGTAATTTATCTATTCCATCGGTTAGCATAATACTCTTAGTTTTGAATGTATTAAAACCAATAGTAAGTTGATTAGAACCTGCAGTAAGTTCATTTACACCAGAGACTAAGGCATCTTTTTTATCGTTTAATGTGCTTAGTCCATCTGATAATCTTCCGGCTCCACTTTGTAATTGAGATACTCCATCA
>CALHQV010000333.1 GCA_938038035.1 uncultured Gemella sp.
CAATACTGTTTTCTGGATTTGGTTGTTTATTATTTTCATCCACTGGAACTATTTGAGGAACTCCCTCTACTACAGTAACAGGGACTTTAACAACAGTTTTTTTCTCTACTCCATCAACAGTGTACTTAACAGTCACATTTACATCAGTATCATCTGATAAATCTGAATTTTCTACATTCTCATCAATACTTACATTCGTAACATTTGCTGGAAGTTTTCCTTTAAATTCACTGTCTTCGATTGATTCTTTTGCCTTAGCAAGAGCTTTTTCTTTTGCTTTTTCTTTATCACTATCTTTAGCAACAATTATACCTTTCGGTGTTGGTTTTGGAAGAACTATTACTTTAACTTTTACTGGTTCTGTTAAAGTTTCTCCATTTTGATCTGTGTAAGTCACCGGCACAGTGACTTCTTTCACACCTGATTTAGCTGTAATATCTTTTTCTAAATCTTTAGGCTCACCTTTAGTTCCATTTTTACCAGGAGTAACAGCGTCAGTTATATCCTTAGCTGTAATTTCATCTCCTTCAAAGACAACTTTAGATGTTGGAGTTGAAGCAACTACATTAACAGGAACATCTACGTTAACAGAGACATCATCGATAACTTTTCCTGTAACATTATCTCTATATTTAACTGTTACTGTTACTGGAGTTTGTTGACCGTTTTTATCAGTTTTTGGAGTGACGATAGCGTCGTCTGTTATGAATGGAGTTACACCTTCAGGAACATTTGTTAGTCCATCTATTGCTTTTTTAACGTTTGATCGAATCGCATCAATTAAAGTTTCATTTGGTGTTCCGTTTAAGACCGTAACCCCTTTTGGTGACGGTTTTGGTAGAACTTTCACAGTTACTTCAACCAATTCATCACGTTTAAATTGATTTGCTCCATAAGTTACTGTTACTGGAACTTTAATCTCTTGACCTGCTTTTCCATCTGTAGAAATATTACTTACGTCAGGATTATTAACTTTACCATCTTTGCCAGGTGTTACAGCTTCTCCTACTTTTTCAGAAGATGGTTTATCGCCTTCAACTACATAAACCGTTTTTACTGTTGACACACGTGGTTGTACTTTAATCGTAAACTCTTGAGTTATATTATCATCCGTATCTTTTTTAGTATCAAATACTGGGTCTTTATCAAACGGATTATCTACAATATCATACCCCATTGATTTCAGTACATCAATACGAGTTTGTACATCACTTTCAGGAATTGTTTCACCAGATTTACCAGTAAGAGTTAATGCATGGTCGGTTAATTCAGTTTCTATTTGAGTTTTTGGATCTACAGATACGAATTTAACTTTTGCTTTTTGATCATCTTTTTCATACGTAATCTTGATGTTTGCTTTTGGATCCGTAATTTTTGGTGGTTCATATCCTTGTTCTGAATTTGCAGGATTAACTGGTACTAATGGTGTCCCGTTTCCATCTTTCGGAGTATATCCATCTTTATGAGGGATTACCTGTGTAATTTCACCAGTCTTAGTTGGATCATTTGGATCATTAGGGAATGGAATTGGATCTCCGTCTTTACCTGTTGATGGATCAACTGGAATCCAGCTTCCAATCTTCGTATACGTTACTTTTTCACTCACTTGAGGAATAGTTGTAGTATTTTTATCCGGTGTTGTTACTGGTACCTCTGTTATTTCTTTTTTATCAGCTATATAACCAGTAAGAGTCTCTACATTAACTTTAGCAAATTTTTGACTATCCTTAGGACCTTCCCAGTCTGTATAATTTACTTCCTTAGTCACTAAATTAACAGTCGCTTTTCTAGTAAACGGTACTGTTTGTACTGTATCATCTTTCGCCTTTTCTTCAGTTGCTGTATCTGATTCTTTCTTCACATATGAAATCACACGTTTTGCTGATGTATTTAAGTCAGATTTGGCTAATCCTTCGGGCCATTTAAGATCTGGATTTTCCCCATTAGGATCTACTGGGCTGTCTTTTTCATGTGGTGTAGAAGAAGGTACTTCAACGATTCTAGGTTTTAAAACAATCTCAAAAGTTTGAGAAGGTTTAGAAACTCCTGCCACAGTATCCTCTTGATCATCGAAGCTAGGGTGAACTCCATTTATATTATATGAATCACTTTCTATTTCATAACCTTTACCTTTAAGTTCTTTAATTTTGTTAGAAATCTCATCACTATTTGGTAAAGCAGCACCTGGCTCTCCTGTTAATTCAACTGTAGTTGTACTTTTACCGTCAGTAGTTTTAACTACTACATTCGCCTTTTGATTTTTTTCTATATATTTATAAACAACCTCGATAGGATTTTCTGTTAAAGTACCTGAAGCATTATTTGGTAAATCAGTTTTAACTAATTTATATACAACTCCATTTTCTGTAAATTCTTCTTCTGGAGTTACTGAATAATTATTCCCAACAATATTTTCTAATTTAGCTGTTCCATCTTTTAATATATTCTCTTTAATAACAGAAGTCGTATTATTAGCTTTAACATATTTTACGGTTACTTTCCCATATTTCGCTTCATCATATGCAGCTACAATATTTGAAACAGCATCATACACCGTACCACTAGTTGATGTTCTATTATACAGACTTTTTTTAAGGTACTCTTTAAATATATAATACTTGTTATCTGCTCCTTTTATAATGTATGGTGCCGTGGCTGTTGTTGTTTTTATATTATTATTTTGAGTCTCTACTTTTTTTGTAGTATTATTAGATTCCGTAGCAACATTTGCTTCTGTAAAATCTTTTGTTGGTGCAGTAGTTGCAAACTTATCTACCTCTGCTGTTCCATCTTTAACGATAGATTTCGCTTTTAATATTGAATTATTATTTGCGGAATTAACATAACGCATTGCAACATTCCCGAGTTCTAAGTAATCTGATAACCAAGTACCATTAGTATCAAATTGATTTTTCTTTGGATATATCCATTCAAATGTCATAGTTGGTGAAAATTGACCATTTAAATTTCCTTCTTCTCCATCTTTTGTAACAGTAATTTCTTCTTCTGTTGGCCCAAATTTCTTAGTATCACTGTGATATAGTTTTAAAGTATCTTTCACTGGTTCACGTGATACACCTAGTGCTGCCCAGTCCACTTTATATAAAATCCCTTTGCTTGCTTTTCCTTTTACTATTTTAATAGTTACTTCATCTTCCGTTAAATTAGTTACTTGGAAGTAAACATCACCTCGTGGTTCTTTTAAAATAACTCCATTTTCATTTACTTTTGAGTTAGCAGTAGTAATATTGTTTTGGACATTTGCTTTAGCTGGTTTAAAATCTCCAATTTTAGCAAATTTATTTAAATTCTTATTTTTTAATTTAATTTTTATAGTAGTACCAGTATCATACTCATATTTATTAGATGCAAGTCTGAATTCTTCATTGTGAGATAATAATTCTCCGCTTTCACTGATATCCATACTACCTGTAGTTGAGAGTACTGAAGGTGCATTACTTTCTTTATCAACTTCGATATTAGTTTTATTCATGATATATTTTTTCTCAACAACAGGTTGATCATTAACAAGAATCTTACTTGTCACTTCTTTGTCTTCACTAATTTGTGGATAACGTAAACTGTAATTATTAATAGAACCTTTAAATGTCACATCAGTTAAACTCTCAATAGCTGAAGTGAATTCATAAATAAATTGTGTTTTAGTCCCTCTATTTTGAAAATGTCCTGCTTCTTTTTCCTCTAAAGATACAGAGTCATCACGTTGTGCCCAAAAAGATGTTTTATTCTGTGTTCCATTTTTCCCATAACGCTGATTATATAACTCTTTTGTTTCCGTTAACTTTGCAAAAACTTTTCCGTCTTTACTTAATTCTTTAGGCAAACTATCACCATTTCCCAACTCTTCAAATGTAATGCTAAATTTATCGCCCTGTCTATAAGCTCCATCCTTGAATTTTAAGTTATAAGTAATATTATTTACTCCTGAATAACTACCCATTCTAGGTTCTGTTGAAATAGAACCACTTGCTGTAATTTTTCCTCCATCAATCGCTACATCATTGTTAGATTGCGATTCTGGAGTTCTAAACCCACTTTCCCCTTTTCCAGGAATGGCTTTCCCATTTCGTGGATCATTATTTTTATTAACTTTTTCTTCATTAGGTTCAGTAGACGCTTTATTCATACTTTCTAAGACGAAAGCTTTATTTTTTAGTTCTACTACTTTTCTATTTATCTCTTCTTGAGTAACTGTTGAATCTTTCGCTAAATTTTGTGCTGATATTAATTCTGATTTAGCTTCTTCTATGGCTGATTTTGTTTTATCTGTTACTCCAGCTTTTTCTATGGCAGATTGTAATCTATTAATTGAGTTTTCTAATTCTGATTTATTTACCTGTTTCTCAACTTTTGGTTGTGCTGATTCTGCTGGTTGTGTTGTTTTCTCATCTCGTGTTGGTTGTGTTGTTGTTTCAAGTTTGTCTTTTTCATCAGAATTTCCTAATTTCGAAATTGAGTCTATATTTTTCCCAGTTGATTCACTATTAGTATTTTTTTCTACACTACTTAAGTTAACAGTTGTGTCGGATGATTGACTATCACTGGCAAATGCATTTGTCCCTAAAAATGCAAAACCTGCTGCTATCAATACCGAAGCTGTCCCTACTTTGAATTTTTTTATACCGTAGTAATTAATTTTTTCTTGTTTCTTCTGAATAATCATTCTCTTATTATTCTGGAGACCGCAAGGGTTATTCGGATCCAAAGATAAGGGGGGACGACCATGAGTGAAATTTTAAATCCATATTATCTTCAAATTGTGATGTTCTTCATCATTAATGCCATTATGGGTATTTCCATTTTCTTCACCCTTTCTACAGGACAGTTGACATTGGGTGCAGCAGGTTTTATGAGCGTGGGTGCTTACGTGGGGGCCTTGCTCACTCTGAAAGCTGAGATGCCGATTCCGGTGGCCATCTTTATAGGTGGTATCGTAGCGGCCTT
>CALHQV010000334.1 GCA_938038035.1 uncultured Gemella sp.
TCTTACATTACTAAAAATGTAATCTACTATAATAATTAAATAATATGACATTTGAACTTATAGAAAAGAAATATCTAAAAAATATAAATACAAATGCTTATCTTTATGAGCATACAAAAACTCGTGCTAGATTAGTTTTCTTTGAAAATAATGATATAAATAAAAGTTTTAGCATTAGTTTTAAAACTATTCCTTACAATGATAATGGTATTTTTCATATTTTAGAACATTCTGTTTTATGTGGTTCAGCGAAATATCCAGTAAAAGAACCTTTTGTAGAACTACTTAAAGGTTCTTTTAATACATTTTTAAATGCAATGACATTTCCTGATAAAACTATGTATCCAGTATCGTCTAAAAATGAAAAAGACTTAGAAATATTGATGGATATATACTTAGATGCAGTATTTAATCCGAATCTAAAAAATAATCCAAATATACTTGCACAAGAAGGATGGCACTATCATCTTGAGGATAAAGAAGATGAACTAATTTATAAAGGTGTTGTTTACAATGAAATGAAAGGTGCATACTCATCAGTAGATGAAGTACTAGATCAATATGTAACAGAGCAACTATTTAGCGATACTTCTTATAAGTATTCTTCTGGCGGAAAACCAGAAGCTATCCCTTCGATTACACAAGAAGAATTTTTAGAAACTTATAATTATAATTATCACCCAAGTAACAGCTATATCTTTTTATATGGTGATTTAAATGTTGAACAGTATCTGAATCATATTGATAGTTACTTAAATAATTACGACTACAAAGACTATAGCGATTATAACCTATCACGTCAAGAAAACTTTACTACAGATATTGTTAAACGTACATATTTTAATGAAGATGTAAAAGATAAAGCTTATGTAGCTTATAACTATATTCTTGGTGATAGTAATGAGTTTAGTAAAATCGAGAATATCGATATAATAGACGATATTCTTCTTGGAAGTAGTAATACAGAATTTAGAAAATACTTCATTGATAACGATATTTGTGAAGATGTATATAGTTATGTTCAAAAAGATCGTAAAGAAACTGTATACTCAATTATCTTTAAATACGTAAGTGATGATAAATTAGAAAGTCTTGATGCAGAATATAAATCTTTATTGGAAGGTATTATTGATAAAGGATTTGATTATGAACAGGTTCAAGCTTCAATTAACAAGAAGAACTTTTCTATCAAGGAAGAGATTAATAAAACTTCGTCACCCAAAGGTGTATCTTATGCTATTAGATTATTAAGAACATGGCTATATAGTGAGGACAATATATTAGATGCATTTGATTTAGACAACGTAATTTCTCATTTACAAGAAAATTGCGTTAATAAACAATACGAAACTCTTGCTAAACAGTTTCTAATTGAAAATAATAAACAAGCTATATTACACTTAATTCCTACATTAGAAAAAGAGAATAAGGAAAAAGATTTAGTTGAATATAAAGCTACTTTATCAGAAACTGAATTAGCAGATATAGTAAAAAACACTAAGTCTCTACAAGAATGGCAAAATAGTACAGATAAAAAAGAAGATTTAGAAAAAATCAAAAGCGTTGATGCTAAAGAAGTAGAATTAAAAAATCCATTCGAAGAAACATTCTTTGAAGAATACAAAGGTATAAATTTTTCACACTATGATACTGTGACTAATGGTATTTCGTATTCTAAATTACTATTTGACATAAGTGATTTTGAAGTTGAACAGTTACAATATGCATCAGTATTATCATATTTATTATTTAACTTTAATACAAAAAATAAAACTGAAGCTGAAGTAATAAAAGAAATAGGTGCAAATCTTGGTGGTATTAGTTCTTATGTAGATGTTTTTAGAAAATATAAGAGTGAAGAATGTGAAGTAAAATTCATAATCAGTGCCAAGAATTTAGTAGAAAAAGCTGGAGACCTAGCTAAGATTTTGGACGAAACTACACTTAATGTAGATTTTGAAGATAAAGAAGCACTATACAATGTTCTCTTAGAAATTAAGTTAATGCTAGAAAGTAGATTTAAAAATTCTGGACATGCTTTTGTAGCACGTCGTATTAGTGGTTTCTACAATCCTCAAAGTAAACTTGCTTCATACCATGGAGAATATGATTTCTACTTGTTTATAATTGAATTAGTAAATAACTATGAACAGAATAGTGAGAAAATTAAAGAACAGTTATACACTGTTTCAAATCTAATCTTTAATCAAGGTAGATTATTGGTTAACTTTGTTGGTAATAAAGAAGAATATACAAACTTCAAAGAGTCTATATCTTCATATTTAACTAAATACCCTACTGAATTAGATAAACAAAATGGTCTTGAAATTGAATTAGAAGAAGAAGGATATTCAGAAGGTTTTTACTTTGATTCACTAGTTCAATACGTTGGCGCAGGTTATAATATAAATGATTACACTGGTACACACTTAGTACTAAGACATATATTAAGCTTAGATTACTTATGGAATAATGTTCGTGTTAAAAATGGAGCCTATGGTTCTGGTGTGATATTTAATGCTTTTGGTGATTTTAATTTATGGTCATATCGTGATCCAAACTTAACAGAAACACTAGAGATATATTACAATATTAACAACTACGTGGCTAATATTGATGCAGATGAAAAAGACCTAAATAAATATATTATAGGTACACTAAATTCATTAGATGTACTAATGTCACCAAGTGCACAAGCTGCATATTCATTAAACAAATACATAACTAATTCTCCGTTTGAAGTTTATGATAAACTTGTAAATGAGATAAAAAATACAACAGTAGAAGATTTAAGAAAATTAGCAACAGAATTTGAAAATATGAAATCTAAGGCATATACTTGTGTACTAGGTTCAAAAGAAAAAGTATTAGAAAATAAAGAATTATTTAATAAAACGATAGAATTAAAATAGAAAGGTGCATGAATGAGAGTTCGAAATAGAGCAGATGCTAGAGAGCGTCTAGAGAATAGTCCAGTTGTATTTTTACAACCTAAGGATAATAAGGGAAAATGGAAAGAAATTTTTGGAAATGATAATCCAATACACTTAGAAATAGGAAGTGGTAAAGGTAAGTTTATTCACACACTTGCTGAAAGACACCCAGAAATTAACTTTATAGCTATGGAGGCACAACCAACTGTCTTAACATTTCTGTTAGATAAAGTTGAAGAAACTCATAGAGAAAACTTAAAGCTTATCTCAGGAAATGCTGAAGATCTTCTAGAGTATTTTGCTGAAGGTGAAGTTGATCAATTATACTTAAACTTTTCTGATCCATGGCCAAAAACAAGACACGAGAAAAGACGCTTAACATTCCATACATTTTTAGCTCGTTATGAAACTATCTTAAATGGAAATAAAACAATAGTTCAAAAAACTGATAACCAAGGCTTATTCGAATACAGTTTAATGAGTTATGCTAAATATGGGTTTACTTTTAATAGACTTTCTTTAGATTTAACCAATAGTGTTTATGAAGAGGAGAACGTTCATACTGAGTATGAAGATAAGTTTATTAAAAAAGGTAATAGAATCTACATGGTAGAAGCTATAAAAGAAAATAAATAATTCTAGTTTACGTAAATATAATTATGTAAACCTAAAGATATTTATTATCAAACTTTATATAAAATACACTAAAATTAGTGGTTTTTACCTTGATTTTAAAAATAAATTTATTTATAATAATATTAATACAATTTAAAGGAGAAATACAATAATGATATCAGTTAATGATTTTAAAACTGGAGTTACTATCGAAGTTGATGGAAACATTTGGAAAGTAATGGAATTCCAACACGTTAAACCTGGTAAAGGAGCTGCATTCGTACGTTCTAAATTAAGAAATATGCGTACTGGTGCTGTTAACGATAAAACTTTCAGAGCTGGTGAAAAAGTTGCAAAAGCTCAAATTAACAACCAAAAAATGTCATACCTTTACTCAACTGGTGAAGCTTATGTATTTATGGATAACGCTACTTACGAGCAAATCGAAGTACCTGAAGCACAATTAGAATATGAATTAAACTTCTTAAAAGAAAACATGGAAGTTTCAATCTTAATGTTCGGTGATGAAATCTTAGGAATTGACTTACCAACAACAGTAGAACTTACTGTAACTGAAACAGAACCTGGTGTTAAAGGTGATACTGCACAAGGAGCTACTAAAGCTGCTACAGTAGAAACTGGATACACTTTACAAGTACCTCTATTCGTTAAAGAAGGAGATGTATTAGTTATCAATACTGCAGAAGGTTCTTACGTATCAAGAGCATAATTTAAGAATAATATTAAAACTCTCTATTATTTCGATGATAGAGAGTTTTTTATAAAAGGAGAATTTTATGAAATATGTACTTTTGCTTCGAGGTATTAATGTCGGTGGAAAAAACAAAGTGTCAATGGCTGAGTTAAAAGATAAGATTTTGAATGTTGGGTATAAGAATGTAATTTCATATATTAACAGTG
>CALHQV010000335.1 GCA_938038035.1 uncultured Gemella sp.
AGGATAACTTACAATTAAAATACTAATAATAAGTTAGCGCTATAAAAAATAATCTTAGAAATTCTCAAGTTATCTATAATATTTTTATAAGTTTTTTAAGTTGTAATATATTTTATTTTGAAAGAATTCTATCATGAATTAACTGTCATTAATTTATAATTTTCTGATTTTTTATCATGTTAATCTTTTCTTATTTAGCATCATACCATGACGCTCCACTACTAGCTTCAGCTTTCAGTTGAACATCTAAATTAGCCGCTTCTTCCATAATTTTAATCATTTCTTTTGTAAACTCTTCTTCAATTTCTTTGTTTACATCAAAAATTAATTCATCATGTACTTGTAATAATAATTTTGCATCTACATTTGTTTTTTCTAAATATTCAAATACATTAACCATAGCTATTTTTATAATATCCGCAGCAGTTCCTTGAATTGGTGAATTCATCGCAATACGCGCATTTAGATTAGCCACAATCTTATTCTTCGCATTAATATCAGGTAAAGCTCTTCTTCTGTTAAATAAAGTTTCTACATAACCGTGTTCTTTTGCGAAATCTACAATATCAGTCATATATTTATCAACACCTTTAAATGTTTCTAAATATTTATCAATAAATTCTTTTGCACGTTTTCTAGTAATCCCAAGGTTATTAGATAGACCAAAGTCAGAAATTCCATAAACAATACCAAAGTTAACAGCCTTAGCTTCACGGCGCATTGAAGAAGTTACTTCATCAAGACTCACCCCATTAACATCACTAGCTGTTTTAGTATGAATATCTACATCATGTTTAAACGCATCTATCATTCCTGCGTCTTGTGCAATATGAGCTAATACTCGAAGCTCTATTTGAGAATAGTCAATAGATAAGATTACTCTCTCATCAGAAGCTGGAACGAATGCTTTTCTGATTTTTTTCCCTTCTTCAATTCTCGTTGGAATATTTTGAAGATTTGGATTTACTGACGATAAGCGTCCTGTTTGAGCTAAGGTTTGCTCATAACGTGTATGAATTTTCCCTTCACGAGTAATATCTTTTACCAACCCTTTTGCATAAGTTGAATTTAATTTTGTAATAGTTCTGTACTCCATAATTAATGGAATAATTTCATGACTATGTTGTAGTTGTTCTAGTACTTCTACGGCTGTAGAATAGCCAGTTTTTGTTTTTTTAACAGGTGGCAGTCCTAGATCCTCAAATAATACTACCCCAAGCTGCTTAGGTGAAGCTATATTGAATTCAGAACCAGCTAAAGTATATATGCTAGCTTCTAAAGTTTTAATTCTTTCATCAAACTCAGCACTCATTTCTTCAAGTGCTTTTTTACTAACATGTATTCCTTCAAATTCCATGTTAGCTAACACTTTAGCAACTTTAATCTCAATATCTTTATACAAGTCCGTCATATTTTCTTCTGAAAGTTTTTCTTCCATCAATGGCTTCATCAATGCAATACTCTCTGCAATTTCAGCTATATACGGATTTATAACTTCTTGAGCTGGTAAAGTTCGTTTTGCCCCCTTACCATATATCTCTTCATCACTGCTTATTATTTTTCCAAGATAGTTAAAAACGATTTTATCAATTTCAGTTTTTGCATTAACATCAAGAAGATAAGATACGATTTTCACATCAAAAACTTCTCCGTTAATATCTACGCCATTTTTCTTCGCTATAAATAAAATCTTTTTAAAATCATAAACAGTTTTACCATTCTCACTTTGAAGATAATCTACTACAAACTTATTAGTAAAAAATTGTTCTTCACTAAAAATATAAGCAGTTCCTTCTTTATAGACTACTATTCCAACTACATCTGAGTTATGGTAATCTTCTGTGTAACACTCAACATGTAAAGTACTGTCGGTAAAGTCTATTTTCGTATCTTTATCTGCTAAAACAATACTGATTTCTTTTTTAGGAGCAGTCTCTTCTGCAGTTACACTTACCGTTTCAGTAGAAGTTTCTTGAGATAATTTTCTTAAAAATGAGACAAATTCAAGTTTTTCAAATAACTCTCTTTTTAGTTCTACATTCTCACTATATGTTAAATCTTCTAACTTATTATCAACTGGAACTTCAGTATAAATAGTTGCTAGTTTTTTACTTAATAGAGCATCTTCTCGACCTTCTGTTAGACGCTCTTTTAGTTTTTTACCACTAATATTATCAATATTTTCTAGTACATTTTCTACAGTTTTATATTCAGTCAGTAATTTTATCGCAGTTTTTTCACCAACTCCAGCAATTCCTGGGATATTATCACTCTTATCTCCCATAAGACCTTTCATGTCAACGATTTGTTCTGGAGTTAATCCATATTTTTCAGCAATAAACTCAGGCGTATAATAATCTATGTCTGTAACTCCACGTTTAGTATAGTAGATTGTTATGTTTTCACTAGCTAGTTGAGTTAAGTCTTTATCTCCAGTCACTATTATTACTTCTAGACCTTCTTTTTCAGCGATTTTAGCATAACTTCCAATAATATCATCCGCTTCATAATCGAAATGTTCTTCATACTTTATTCCATATGAATCAAGAAGTTCTCTAACATACCCAAATTGTTCTACTAACTCACTAGGAGTTTTATCCCTAGTACCCTTGTATGCTTCATAACTCTGATGTCTAAATGTTTGTTTTCCTTTATCAAAGGCAACTAACGCATACTTCGGATTAGTATCTGCCAATATTTTTTCTAACATCAATGTAAAACCATATACACTATTTGTATATAATCCTTTTTTATTTTTTAAAGCTGGCATAGCGTAAAAAGCACGATAACTTAAACTATTACCATCTATTAATATTATCTTATCCATTTTCTTCTCCTAATAATTCTTAAAAAAACTGTAAATGGGAGCAACTCAAAAATCTTATTTTTACAAAGCGATTTTTTCTAGTCACTCCCGTACAATTTATTTAATATTAAAGCTCAACCATAAAGCTTATCAATAATCCATTAAAACTTTACATCTACATATTTTAAATTGATGAATTTATAATGTTTTTTTAATCCATCGTTAGCAAATAATCACTAAGTACTATTTTACAATAATTTGTAAATAATTTCTATTTTTCTCTTCCAAGAGTGGTGTTCAATTTCTTCTAGTAACTCCGCAGGAATCTCACGTTGCTCTCTTGTTCTTTCTATCATAAGTTCTAAAGCACCTACTATTCTATTTACAAATGCTGGTTTTTCTTCTTCAACAGCCTTATCAGTGTCATAAATAGTTGGCATTGCTATATACTCTATTATCTCAGAATTATTAATTGTATCTCCAAGAAATTCTATAAGCCCTTCTATCTCAGTAGCAACTACTCTTAGTCCGCTTCCCAAAGCTTCTACTGCAATAAGCCCTAATCCTTCGAAATAAGATGGTAGTATAAAAATATCTTTATGCCTCATTATTTCCCCTAAATGCGCTTGATCTACGGCATTATAAATTTTTATTTTCTTAGAATCACCTACTAAAGCTTCAACCCTAGGTCTATCCTCTTCTTTCAAGTTCCCTATTAATTCTAATTCTACATTATTATCTTTTTCCTCTAGTAATCTAAATGCTTTTATCAATTCATAAAAACCTTTTGATTCATCAAATTTTCCTGCATATAAAATTTTTACATTATTTTGTTTTTCGTATTTTTCAGCGGGATAAAAAATCTTCTCATTATATCCAGCACCAATATTTACAATCTTATCCTCAGGGTAGCTATAGATATTAGAAATCCCTTCTATTACACCACTGCTTAATGCTAATATCTTATCTAATTTACCAAGGTTTTTGACATACTTATCTTTCATTGCTGGATTCTTTTCAGCTTGTCTTATATCCGTATTATGACAAACCCCAATTACTTTTTCACCTTCAAATACATCACAAACTATAGAACTCAAAATCCATAAGTGATGTGTAATTACAACATCTGGCTTAAATTCTTTTTTAGCTTTTTCTAATTTTTTACGGAATGCTTCTTGCCAAGTTTCCAGCATCTCAGCAGTCATATTTTTATACAGAGTATTTTCATAAGGCATAATGTCACTCATACCTACGATAGGAAAACTAATATCCTTACCTTGAAACTCAACTTCAAATTTCTCATCTAAAAAATTAAAATCATATTCCGGCGTTGTTGCATAAACTGCAGCTTGCTCAACGTCAAACTGTTTAAGCCCTTCAATTACATTAGTAAAATATACACCACTTCCTGTCTTAATAGGCAATTGTGCTAATACATGTAAAATTTTCATAATTATCTTCCTCTATTTCATATTTTTCCATCACTTATATTATAACTCAATTTAACATTTTTTTATAGTAAACGTATTAATTCTTTAGGTTAGTTATATAAAAAAGAAAATCACCTAGAACAATTCTTAGTTCTAAGTGAATTTCTTATAATTAATTTACTATATCAATAAACCACTGCGTCTATGAGTTATCATATACACTTTTTT
>CALHQV010000336.1 GCA_938038035.1 uncultured Gemella sp.
TAACTAAAAGTAATATTTTTAAAAATTTTTGATAATTTATGAGTTGTTTTTATGGACAAAAAAATTAAATTGAGGTAAAATGGTCGTAAGAATCCAAATGGATTTCTCATCATGAGTTTACTAATAATAACAAAAAGATGAAGAACAGCAAAAAATGAATATAGAATCGGGGAGCTACATTAAGAGGTAAAGTTATTTGTCTTGATATCGAATCAACCAAAAAGATAGAACAGAAAAGTTTTATTGCTTTAAGTACAATTAAGGTTCTTTAGGTACAATTAAGGTTACATATTCACAAAAAAACTGTTCAAGATAAAATATTTAAGGAGGAATATATGGTAAGTAAAAATAACCAATATTTAAAAGATACCAAACAAGGTACAAAAGTAGAATCATATTCTATTAAGAAGTTTAAAGTCGGTACTGCATCGGTAGTAATTGGTGCAAGTATCTTTTTTGGTGCTGGAGCAGTATCACAAGCTGCTGAAGAAGTATCAAATAATACAACTGTAGACAATACAACAAACGCAGGTGAAAAAGCAGAAGCTGCACCAAAAGCAGAAGCAAAACCTGTTGTAGAAACTACAAAAGAAAATGTTGCAGCAGCAGTAGCAGAAAAAGTAGGAGCGGAAACTCCAAAACAAGAAACTGCTAAAGCAGAAGCAAAAGTTAACAAAGAAATCTTAAAAGATAGTATCGCTTCATTAGAAGCAAAAATTAAATCAGCTCCAGACGCTGATAAAACAGCTGTAGATACTGCGAAAGAAGTTTTAGAAAAAGCTAAAGCAGTATTAGCTAACGATGCAACTACTCAAGAAGAAGTAGATGCACAAGTACAAACAGTACAAGCACTAAGCACAGTAGTTACAGAAGCTCAAGCAGCAGGAGTAACAGCTAAAACAGAAGAGAAAAAAGCAGAAGAAAAAGCAAAATCTGAAGAAAAACAATCTGTAGAAGTAAAAGAAGCCAAAAAAGAACTAACTCAAGTAGTTTCAGAAGCAGAAGTAACAAACGTATTAGCAAATGAAGCAATGCGTAAAAACGAAGTTAAATTAGAAGTAAAACCAGCAGTAGTAAAAGCTGTAGCTAAAAATGAAGAAGTAGTTAAAGTAGCTAATGAGTTATTAGGAAATGATGAAGCTACTAAAGAACAAATCGCTAAAAGCTTAGCAGAATTAAGCAATTCTATTAAAGCAGTATATGCTGAATTAGAAAATGCCGGTGTTAAACGTAATGGTAAATATGATGTAGTATTAGCAGAAGAGGCTAATTACCCAACAGCGGAAGCTCCAGCAGCAGCTGATCAAACAAATCACTATAAAAAATTCCAAGATCCAGCTACAGGAAATAATAAAAATCTAGCAGATTTAAATAAACAACTATTCTTCCTAGATTGGGCTGATAAAAATGCTGAGATTACAGGTCTAGGTGAAACGAAAAGACTTACTAATGGTAAAGTTGGTTATGAGTTGCTTCCAGGTTCTACATGGAAGAAAGAAATTACACCAGGATATATTGTAACGGTTAAGGTTAAAGAACTTAAAAACCTTGACGGAAGTGAAAATGGTAGCATTTTAAAACCAGGTTCTGCTAAGTATAATGCAGCGTTAAAAGCTGGATTTACAGAAGAACAATTAAAAACACAACGTTATAATAATCGTGTATTTGCATGGCAAGAAAACTTCAATGGTTACTCTGCAGTATGGGCTTATGGATTAAAAGCGCCAGGAAATACAACAATTTCAGGGGATATTCAAACAATGGGGGATACAAGTACTGGTGGTAATGCCATGAACCTTGGTATCACGTTTGAAATCTCTGCAACTTATAATGGACGTCCAGTAAAACCGAACTTCTTTGCAACATCTGCGGAAGAAGCTGGTCCGGTAGAAGCTGAAATTTATCGTACGAACGGTAAGGGTTGGGAACTATTAACAGAAGTTATGAACAACCGTGTAACATCAAGTTATACTGTTCAAGATATTAATGCTCAAGGTATGGGTAAATTACGTGATGCAATCGAAGCTCCATTCAAGAGTGTAGGATACAGTACTGCTGAACTTCGTGGTGGAAATCCTGAATTAACAGCGATTGTTAATAAACGTATCGAAGAAGCAAGAAACAAAATCGTTACAACTCAAACAGTATCCGCATTAGGTTCAGGAAATGCTCTACAAGCGGATGGTTTAGGTACTCAACAATTTGGACCAGTAAGTAATGCTAGATATTCTAAATCTACTCCAATTATGATAACTCGAGGAGCTACAGAAATCTCAGCATACTTATACTCTGCTGGATTCCAAGCATTCTCATTCGGGATTGTTGCAACAGATGAAGGGGATGCACCTTCTTCTTATGGAGATGCCGTACACTTAATCTCAGAAGGTCGTGATAAAAATGTGAAACACCCATTTATTGGTAGTGTAAAAGCCGACCTTGACGAAAAAGACCTTAACACAACGAAACCTGATTGGACTCGTGATGAAACAAATGATAGTATGGATGAAGGTCCTCGTCAATTAATGGGTGATGCTGTTAAGAACAATGATAATTACACATTACACTATGCAAACAAAGGTACGTATGAATTAGAATTCCAAGCAGATCCAAACGGAAACCCAGAATCATTCGTTAAAGGTTGGATTGACTTCAATAATAACGGAAAATTCGATGAAGGCGAAGCTTCTGATATGGTAACTGTTACTTCAAAAGGAAAATATAAGCTTACATTCACCAATATTCCTCAAAATGTAGACACAACAGTAACTCGTTTAGGAATGCGTATACGTACAGCTATTTCTGCGGCCGATATTGAAAATCCTACAGGATTTGCTTATTCAGGGGAAGTAGAAGATTTCCGTATTCAACAAGTAATTCCACCACGCGGAACAAAAGAAGAAACAAAAAATGTTCAAGGTGTGACTCAAAATGCTACGGTAGCATTTAACGCTTACGGACAAAAAGATTATGACTTTGATACAAATAATGTGATTAATACATCTGTGAAATCACAAATTGTTAAAGCAGATGGTTCGTTAGTAAAAGATACTGAGTTGGTAGATGGATACTATGTCGTTCAAGGTCAAGGTAAATATAAAATTACTGACAATGGAAAAGATGTAAATGTAGAATTCGTTCCAGATCCTAACTTCGTAGGTACAGCAGACGGTATTACAATTCGTCGTACAGATGCGAACGGTAATACAACTGGTTGGGGAAATGAAGGCCGTCAAATCGTTGGTGGTGAAGGAGAAAATAAAGATCAATTAAACTTAATTAGTGATCAAGTTCAATTAGATGGACTAACAGTTAAAGGTTCTATGGACGGTCGTTACATTCCAACTGTAACTCCAAAACCAATTACTGCAGAACCAAAAACTTCTAAAGATGTACAAGGTAAAGCTCAAAAGGAAACTCCAGTATTCAAAACTGATGCAGGAACAGATAATGAAGTGGTTATTACACCAAGTGCGACTAGTCCTGCAAAACTTATCGATCCAGTAACAAAAATGCCTACAGATGCTAAAACTGTAACTGTAGATGGAGAGGGAACTTATACAATTAATCCTGAAACTGGTGAAGTAACATTCCAACCACTTCCAACATTTACAGGTAAAGCAAAAGGAATTGGAGTATCATTAACAGCACCAGTCGGAGTTGATAAAACAGGAGCTAAGGTAACTTCAACTGCAACAACAACCTACACACCAGAAGTAACACCAGTAAAACCAACAGCTGAGCCAGCTACTTCAACAGGACTCCAAGGTGAAACTCAAACAGGAAAACCTACATTCACAGCAGGAGATGCAGAAGTACCAATTAAAGCAGGTTCAGTTAAATTACTAAATGCTAATGGAACTGAAGCTCAAGGGGCAGTACCAGCCTTAGATCCAAATGGAAACAAAGTTGGGGAATACACAGTAGTCCCAGCAACAGGTGTTGTAACATTCACACCAACAGATAAGACTTATGTAGGACCAGTAGTACCTGCAAAAGTACAAGCAGAAGATAACAACGGTACTAAAGTTGAAACTAAATATACTCCATCAATCGTAGGAGTTAAACCAACTGCTACACCAGCAGAATCATCAAATATCCAAGGTGAAGCACAATCTGGAACTGTAACATTTGCACCAGGTAAAGCGACAATCGAAGGTGTAGAAAAATCAGTAGCAATTAAAGAAGGTTCAGCTAAATTATTAAATGCTGATGGAAGTGTACCGACTGAAGCGACAGTACCAGCTTATGCAGAGGACGGAGTTACTAAAGTAGGAACATACTCAATAGATTCAGCAACTAACACAGTAACATTCACACCAACGGATAAATCATACAAAGGTACGGTATTGCCTGCAAATGTTCAAGCAGAAGATGTAAATGGAACAACAGTTAAAACAACTTACACACCTCATATCGTAGGTGTAACACCGACAGCAGATCCAGCTGAAACAACAGATGTACAAGGTG
>CALHQV010000337.1 GCA_938038035.1 uncultured Gemella sp.
TTTAAGTTTAATAATGGTAAACTCTATGTTTAGTATATTTAAAACACAAGTTATATAATACTATATTTTTAAGTTAAAATCAAGTTAAAATTGACTTATTTTTCAACTTTTTAATAATTATAAATTTTCTAAATAAAGCCTAATATTCTTTATTATCTTAATGTTTTAGTATATAATGGTAATATTAATATAAGAAAGAAATCAAGGTACCATAATGAAATTTAAAATACTACAACCCTTCACATCAGTCGAGGATTATTTAAGTCAATTTTTAAAAGTGTCAAAAAAGAATATACATACTATTAGAATGCAAAGTCATCATGATAAACAAACAATTAAAATTAATGGAAAAGAAGCAGATTTAACATCAAGTATATCTACAAATGATTTACTAGAAGTCAATATAGTTCTAGCAACATCTAAATACTTATCAAACACAGCCGCTACAATAAACAAAGAATACGAGGACGATTATATTCTTGTCGTATCAAAACCATTCGGTATAAAAACTCATCCAAATGATATAGAAATTGAAAATGATACGCTAGTTAACTATTTAATAGCAGATTATAACTATCTAGAGCCTATTCACAGACTTGACATAGATACTTGTGGATTAGTAATTCTAGCAAAAACTCCCTTAATCAAGGCTAAACTAGACCAGATGCTTGAACAAAGAACAATTAAACGCTACTATACAGCATTAATAAAAAATAATATTAAACCACAAACTATTAATACTAATATAGGGAGAGATAGTAAAGAAAAAAACAAAATGGCAGTAACAAGAAACGGGAAGAATGCTATTACTAATATACTTGAGTGCAGTAAGTTAGATCAAAATAGATTTTCAGTTCTTGTTTCACTTGAAACAGGTAGAACTCATCAAATAAGAGTACATTTAGCTTCTATAGGAGTTCCAATAATCGGAGATAAATTATATTCAAAAGACGGCTATAAATACGATAAAATGTATTTAGGAGCACTTAAAGTAAATTTCTCACACCCTGTTACAGGCAACATTTTAGAAATTAAATCATCAATAGAAAAAGAGTTTATACAATAATAAATGAAAAACAGATGTGCAATATTTTTACACATCTGTTTTATTAATATTATTTTTTCATTTGTTTTTGAGCTTGTTTTTGCGCTTTTTGCATGTTGCTCATAACTTGATTGATTTTTTTACGAGATGGTTTTTGTCCCATTTGACTCATCATACTCATAACCATATCTTCGTTAATTTGAGGATTTTTTTCCATGTAGTTCATGAAATTACGTCTTGCTAGATAGAAACCTCCAACAACACCGACAAGTAAACAAATTGCTCCAACTAAAATTGTAACTGCAGTTGCACTCATTGTTAATTTCCTTTCTTCTTAGGAGTTATATCTTCTCCATTTTCATTAATTACTTTTGTATTATCTAATATGTTTCTCATATTAGCTTTAAAATTTTGTAAATATAATTGTCTATATTTAGCTAATTCTTCTGATTCCTCGGCTGTTAATTCACGCTCTCTTTTTGTAGCATTAAGTGAATTAATTTTAGCAATAACTTCTGTCATTTCCATAATATTATACACTCATTAACTCGTCTTGTTTTTCTTTAGTAACTTTATCAATTTCAGCAACGAATTTATCAGTTACTTTTTGAATATCATCAGAATATCCTTTTAAATCGTCCTCAGTAATTTGAGAAGATTTTTCTAATTTTTTCATTGCATCCATTGCATCACGACGAACATTACGTACAGCAACTTTAGCACCTTCAGATTCTTTACCTACTAATTTAGCAAGCTCTTTACGGCGTTCCTCAGTTAATGCTGGGAATACGATACGAATCACTGTTCCATCATTAGCTGGATTTAATCCTAGATCTGATGCTTGAATAGCTTTTTCGATATCTCCTAATAAAGTTTTTTCATATGGAGAAATTACAAGCATTTTAGGTTCTGGTACAGAAACCCCTGCAACTTGATTAATCGGAGTTGGTACACCATAGTAATCAACTGTTAATCTATCTAAAACAGCTGCACTAGCTTTACCAGCTCTGATAGATGCTAATTCACGTCGTAAACTAGCGATTGCTTTTTCCATTCTTTCGTTTAAATTATTCATTATTTGTTCAGGCATAATTGTAAACTCCTAATATAAATTTTATTCAATAATTGTTCCTAGATTAGAATCAGAAACAACTTTAACAATATTTTCTGCTTCATCTATTGAAAAGACAATAATTGGCAGGTGATTATCCATACAGAATGTAATTGCTGTAGAATCCATTATTGTTAATCCCTTGTTCATAATATCCATGTATGATAACTTATCATATTTAGTTGCTGTGCTGTCAAGTTTTGGATCAGCAGAGTAAACTCCATCAACACCATTTTTACCCATTAAAATGGCTTCAGCACCTATTTCTTTAGCACGTAATGCTGCTGTTGTATCTGTTGAGAAATATGGATTTCCAATTCCAGCTGCAAATATAGCAACACGACCTTTTTCTAAGTGTCTTATTGCACGTCTTCTAATATATGGTTCAGCCATTTCTTTCATTTCAACAGATGTTAATACTCGTGTATCAACACCTTTTTGTTCTAATGCATCTTGTAATGCTAATGAGTTCATAACTGTAGCTAACATTCCCATTGAGTCAGCCGTAGCACGTTCCATTCCTAGTTCTTCACCAGTTTTCCCACGCCAGATATTTCCTCCACCAACAACGATAGCAACTTCTACCCCTTGTTTTACTACCTCTACAATTTGAGAAGTTATTTTTGTAACAACTTCAGAATCAATACCGAATCCTTTTCCACCTGCTAGTGCTTCACCACTTAACTTATATAAAACTCTTTTATATTTAGTAGCCATTTTTATCCTCCTAATAAATCACAGACATTATTGTTTCTACTATACTAATTTTTTAAAAAAGCACACACAAGAAGTGTGTGCTTAACCTCTTTTAATAAAGTATATTAAATAGAGAATTATTATTTGCTAGCGTTAACTTGGCTCATTACTTCTTCAGCAAAGTTATCTTCTTTTTTCTCGATACCTTCACCAACTTCGTAACGTACGAATTTAGCAAGTTTTCCACCTTTTGATGCTACGAATTTTTCAACAGTGAAACTATCGTCTTTAACGAATTTTTGTTTAACAACTGTGATTTCTTCTAGGAATTTGTTAATTCTACCAACGATCATTTTTTCAACGATATTAGCAGGTTTTCCTTCGTTTAATGCTTGCTCAGTTAATACTTTTTTCTCGTGCTCAAGTACATCAGCTGGTACTTCGCTTTCGTCTAAGTATTTAGGAGCTAAAGCAGCGATGTGCATTGCAACATCTTTAGCTGCTTCTTCATCAGTGCTTCCTTCTACAAGAGTAAGAACACCAATTCTTCCTCCCATGTGAGAGTATGCACCAAATGCATCAGCGTCAGTTTTAGTTACAACTTCAAATCTTCTTAATGAAAGTTTTTCACCGATTGTAGCGATACCTTCGTTAATTACTGCTTCAACAGTTCCACCTTGAACTTCTACTTGAAGAGCTTCTTCTAAAGTTGCTGGTTCAGCTGCTAAGATAGCTTCTGCAACATTTTTTACTAAAGCAACGAATTTTTCGTTTTTAGCAACGAAGTCAGTTTCTGAGTTGATTTCTAAGATAACAGCTTTGTTACCTTTAACCTCGATGTAAGAAAGACCTTCTGCAGCGATTCTGTCAGCTTTTTTAGCTGCTTTAGCGATACCATTTTCTCTTAGGTAGTCGATTGCTGCATCGATATCTCCGTCTGTTTGAGTTAGTGCTTTTTTACAGTCCATCATACCAGCACCAGTACGTTCTCTTAATTCTTTTACCAAACTAGCTGTAATTTGTGCCATTTTGATTTGCCTCCGTTATTTTATTATTAATTTTTTTATTTGTTTTATAATCTAAAATTATTCTTCAGTTGCTTCTACTTCTTCAGAAACTTCTTCAGTTTCTTCGATGTTACCTTCGTTGTAAGCTACAAAAGCGTCTGCCATTTTAGCTGTTAATAATTTAACTGCACGGATAGCATCATCGTTTGCAGGGATTACGTAATCAACGTCATCTGGATCACAGTTTGTATCTACGATACCTACTACAGGAATTCCTAATTTTTTAGCTTCAGCAATTGCGTTGTGCTCTTTCTTAGGATCTACTACGAAGATTGCATCTGGCATACCTTTCATTTCACGAATTCCACCTAAGAATTTAACTAATTTATCGTATTCTTTTCTTAATTCGATAACTTCTTTTTTAGGTAGTACTTCGAATACTCCATCAGCTTCCATTTTTTCGATTTCAGCGATTCTGTCAATACGTCCTTTAATAGTTTTGTAGTTAGTTAAAGTTCCACCTAACCAACGGTGATTGATGTAGTATTGACCACTTCTTTCAGCTTCTTCTTTAATAGCATCTTGTGCTTGTTTTTTAGTACCTACGAATAACATTTTTCCGCCTTGATCAGCAACTGATTTTACGAATTCGTATGCTTCATCAACTTTCTTAACTGTTTTTTGTAAGTCGATAATGTAGATACCGTTTCTTTCTGTGAAGATGTATTTATCCATTTTAGGGTTCCATCTTCTTGTTTGGTGACCGAAGTGTACACCAGCTTCTAATAATTGTTTCATTGAAATAACTGCCATAGTTATTTTCCTCCTTGGTTTTTTCCTCCGACATTCTCTAAGCTTACTGCAAACATAAATGCACCGAGCAGCTACTCAAATGTCGTGTGTTATATTTTTGTTGATTTTTACTCAACTTTATTAATTATATAGCATTACCAACTAAAAATCAAGTATTTTAATAAATTTTACATTAATAATTATCTTCCATATTATTAGAATTTTACTTTATCTATTACTTATATATTTTTGTAACTTTCAGAAAATAAATCTAAAATTTTCACACTTAATCAAAATTATTTCGTTTAAGAGGTTGATTTTTTCTTTAAGTAGTATTATAATTTATTAGAACGTAATTATTACGAATAACGGAGGAGTATTACAATGAATAAATTTTTAAAAATAATTTCAGTTGTTGCTGCATTCGCACTACTTTTAGTAGGATGTTCAAGCAAAACTAATTCTGGAGCTTCAAACTCTGGAAGTAAAACAAAAATTGTTACTTCTGTAAACTTTTATGCAGAAGTTGCTAAGAGTATAGCAGGAGATAAAGCAGACGTTTCTTCTATTATAACTTCTACTTCAGTAGATCCACATGATTTTGAACCAACTGCTCAAGATGCTAAAACTGTTGCTGATTCTAACATCGCAATTCTTAACGGTGGTGGATACGATTCTTGGTTCGAAAAACTTACTGCTAATAGTAAAGACATCAAAAAAATTGATGGTGCTAAACTACTAGGACTTAAAGATGGAGATAACGAACACATTTGGTACAATCCAGAAGTAATGAGTAAAGTTGCAGATGAACTTACTAAAGTCTTATCTGAAAAAGATTCTGCTAATAAAGATTTCTATGAAAAAAATAGAGATAACTACAAAAAAGAACTTTCAAAAATTACTGATAAAATTAATTCTTTAAAAGATAAAGCTAACGGTAAATCTGTACTTACAACAGAACCTGTTTTTGAATATGCTGTAGATGCATTAGGATTTAAAACTACAGACCAAGTTAAAAAATTAGCTCAAGCAACTGAAGAAGGAAATGACCCTGCTCCACAAGACTTAAAAGCTATTCAAGAGCAAATTAAATCTAAACAGATTTCATTAATTATCAACAACGTTCAAACAACTAATAAAACTATTGAAGGTTTAATTACTCTAGCTGAACAAAATAAAGTACCTGTTCTTAATGTAACAGAAACACAACCAGAAGGAAAAACTTACATCGAATGGATGTTAGATCAATATAATAAATTAGAAGAAATTCTAAATGGTGGATCTGGTGAAAAAGCTTATCACGTAGAAGGAGCATCTGAAGGTCACTCACACGATCACGAAGGACATTCTCACGAAGGTCACTCACATGAAGGTCATGATCACGATCACGAAAAAGAACATAAACATTAATAAGAAGATTAAAAATTAGTCTTCACATATTATAAATATGTAGTATAATATAAAGAAGAGATTCTAAATCGTATCTCTTCTTTTTTAGCACATAAAATGTTATTATATTTAATTACTAATATAATATAGCAAATC
>CALHQV010000338.1 GCA_938038035.1 uncultured Gemella sp.
AACATTGACTTTTGAAATATAGTCTTCTCTATATGAATATATGTAATTTAATCCCATTATAAAAATTATAATTACCATATTCACTTTAAGAATTATTGAAAATATAATATCTAATATCGACTTATCATAATACGCAGCCAACGTGTCTAGTTTATATACAAATGCAAAGTTAATTAATGATAAAATAATTATAAACAAGTAATTAAATTTACGTCTAAATAACTTTCCGAATTCTATTGCAAACAACATTATAAATCAGCCTCGCCCTCATATAATTTAATTTTTTCACCTAAATTACGAATTTGAAATACTTCTATATTATTTTTCAATAAGGCATATACTACTTCTTCAAGAACTTCTTCTCTTACTACTATTTCATTATTGTGATAAATAGTAAATTGATGCCCTTCTAAAATTTCATCTAGATTTTCTTGACTAGATACATTTATAGCTGTAAGTTGTTTTAATATTAATAAGTCTTCTAAACTTCCAAAGTATGATTTAATTCCATCAGTAATAACTAGAACTTTATCAGCGATACTATTAAAGCTATTAAGCATTGTATCTAAAATGATAACATTTGCATTGTTTGATTTATCAAGAATTAATTCACTTATCTCCTCTTTATCTTCAGTAGTTAAGCTTTCTTCGGTGTTATCGACGATCAATACATTTTGATCTACTAAAATCGAAAATAGAATATGAAATTTTGTTACTTCATTTGATTCTAAATCTTTATATTTTCTACTAGAATTCAAGTTTAAAAATTCTAAATCTCCAACTAACTCTTCTTCAGTTGCTTTTATATTAAATAGAGATAATGCTTTTTTCAAATTTTTTAATAATGATAAATCATTATAAAAACCAAAATCTTTAGCAAATAAAAGTCTCTGATTATTTATACTCTCACCATCGAAAAGAATCTCACCTTTAAACTTAGTTCTTTGTCTAAATGAATCTTTTAATAATTCTAAACTTGCAGAACTATTATTAACAATAGTTAATATTTCTCCTGTTTCAACTCTGAAATCAAGTTCTAATATCGTATCTCTTTTTATTTTTTTTGTATATTCTTTAAATTCTAAAACCATTATTTCTCCTATAAAAAATAACATTAGTGTAATATTTTGTTATTATATTCATTTTATCTCTTTAAATATTAGATTACATCTTATAATAATACCATTGCTTTAACTTAATGTCAAAACAATAGTTAAAAAATAAAAGATGATAGAAGATAATTCCTCTACCATCTTACGTGTAGTTATTTATTTTCTTTTACAAAGAATGTTAATACAACTCCAAGTACAAATCCTACTAATGCATAGTTTAACCATGCAAAATCAGCTGGTACTGGAAGGAAGTTTACTTTAGCAAGTACATTATCAACTGCAGGTACTGCAAGTTTAAATGTTGAAACAACAGTAGAATATAAACTAAATAATCCAGTGAATAAAACTGTACAAACATAAACTACTTTTTTACCACCAAAGAAGTTGTTTAAAAATCCTAGTAAAATTAATACCATTGTTAATGGATATAATAAAACAAGTACTGGAACAGCTCCTTGGATGATTGCTGCTAATCCGTAGTTACCTACTGCAAATGAGAATAATGTTAATACGATAGCATAAGTTTTATAACTAACTTTATCGTAAAGTCTTACGAAGAATGAAGCACAAGCTGTTACTAATCCTACACTTGTAGTTAAACAAGCTAAGAATACGATAACAAATAGTAATAGTTTACCAACATTACCAAAGTAATATGTTGTTGCCCCAGTTAATACTCCTGCTCCTGTTTTTTGTAATCCTAAAACAGAAACTGATGTTGCCCCGATATTAGAGATAAATACATATACTAAAGCTAATAATACAGCAGCAATGATTGCTGATTTAGCTGTATTGTTAAATACTTCTTTTTTAGTTTTTGCACCGTATAGTTTAACAGAATTAATTACAATAATACCAAATACTAATGATGCTAATGCGTCCATTGTATTATAACCTTCCATTAGTCCATTTGTAAATGCTAATGAAGTAGTTTGATAAGTTTTTGTAGGTTCTTGTGTTACACCCATTGGTTTAACTAATGATGCAATGATTAAAACAACCATTGAAAGTAGTAAAACTGGTGTGATTACAGTTCCGATTCTATCTACTAATTTATTAGGGCTAATTGCTAACCATAATGTTAGTCCCATAAAGAATGCTAAGAAAATAGCTTGAGCAATTGTAGTGTTTTCTGGTGCTACAAAGCTAGATAATCCTAATTCATAAGTAGTAGTCCCTGTTCTTGGGATTGCAAAGAAAGGTCCAATTGTTAAGTATAATAAAGTCGTAAAAGCAACACCGAATACTTTCCCTGCTCTGCTTGATAAAGCTAATAGGTCTTCAGCTCCTGAATACCCCATTACAATAACTCCTAATAGTGGTAATCCCACTCCCATAATAATAAATCCGATCATCGCTGTAGATAAGTTTGTTCCAGCGTTTTGTCCTAAGAATGCTGGGAAAATTAAGTTACCAGCACCAAAGAATAGTGCAAATAGCATAAGTCCGATTGATACGAATGGATTTTTCTTTAAAAATTTCAACATGTCATCTCCTCCAAAATATTTTCAATTAATTTTTAATATGTTATATACAATAATATATTTATTAACATTTGTCAATAGATTTTTAAAAAATATTTCCGTTTTTGTTGGATAAATGTTTTAAATTTTCAGACAATTTATAAAAGTTGTAGATAAAGTGCTTCGTTTACAATTCTAATGTATCAATTATGCAATCATTTTCAAATAATTAATTTTC
>CALHQV010000339.1 GCA_938038035.1 uncultured Gemella sp.
TTTGATAAAATTTCAGGATTATTAATAGGAACTTTTACAAAAATTGAAAAAGAAATTTCTGAAGAGGAACTATTTGAACTTGTAAAAGATTATATTCCTGAACATTTACCTGTAGTTAAAACAAGTGAAGTAGGACATGCAAAAGATTCTAAAGTATTGAAAATCGGTGAAATGATGAATATTAAAAATGAGTTGGTATAAAACCAACTCATTTTTAATTAAATATTATACCATTTAGCGATGGCTTGAGTTCCGTTTGTTTTACGAACTTTTTCCTCTAATTCATTATATATTTTGTATGTTGTTTCAAGCCCTGGAAGTTTGATATTCATTTTTTCACATTCTTCTAAAGCAAGTTTCATATCTTTTATAAAATGGTGTACAAAAGATCCTGGTTCGTAATCCCCTTTTAAGATACGGGGAGCATATGAAGTCATTGAGAAACTTCCTCCAGAACCTGTTGATACTGTTTTAAAGAAAGATTCTAAGTCCAGATCAACTTCTTTTGCAAATTTTAAGCTCTCAGCAACAGAAACCATAGTTGTGGCTATAGCTATTTGATTGGCAAGTTTTGTATACTGCCCTTTACCAGCTTCTCCAAAATATGTAATATTTGTCCCTAGTTTTTCAACAAGTGGTAGGACAATTTCTTCATATATTTTTTTGTCTCCACCAGCCATGATTGATAGAGTAGCATTTCTTGCTCCTATATCCCCACCAGTTACGGGAAGGTCTAATGCGTACGCTCCTATTTTTAAAAATTCACTAGATATTTTTTGAGCTAAAGTAGGAGATGATGTTGTCATATCCACAAATACTTGTCCTTTTTTAGCTGTGTTAATTAGTCCGTTTTCTCCTAAGTATACGTCTTCGACATCTTTAGGATAACCAACTATGGTAAAGATTACATCAGCAAATAGCGGTGCTTCGTTTGCTTCTTTAAGTAGTGTAGCCCCACGACTTACTAAATTATCTGTTTTACTTTTTGTTCTGTTGAAAACAAAAAGCTCATGTCCAGCATCAATTAAATGACCGGCCATACTGTTCCCCATTACTCCAGTTCCAATCCATGCAATTTTCATATTTTATTCCTCCTATATAAAATTACTTTATTCTTTAATTATATCATA
>CALHQV010000340.1 GCA_938038035.1 uncultured Gemella sp.
AATTTTTATGAAGGAAATTTAAAGAAAAACAAAACAGAAAGAAATTATCTAAAAAATCACCTAATTTATTAAATAGAAAATAAAAATAAAGAGGGAAACATTTTATGGCTAATACAGAGAATCAATTAATCTTGATAACAGATGTAGCAGTTGGAAAATTCCAAGAGATGTTATTTGATGCTGATAAAAGAGATAGTTATTTAAAAATTTCTATAGAGTTACAAGGTACTCAAATGCAATATGCAATTGATATCAAGGATGAATTAGAAGCAGGAGATAAAGTACTTAACTTTGGCGATTTAAAAGTTATTGTTAATGAAGAAGACGAACTGCTGTTAAAAGGTCTTGAAATTGATTATGTTCAAGATGAATTTGGAAGTGAATTTACATTACACAATCCAAATATGATTGAAATTTATGATGATGAAGATGGTGGCTGCTGTGGAAATGGCTGCTGCTGCGGATAAAAATACAAAATAACAGTTAAAAGGAGAAATCAATACTATGAAAAACGTAGTAATTTTAGGTGCTGGATATGCAGGACTAACGACTTTAAAAGGATTAAAAAAAGCTGCTAAAGCTGGAGAGGTAAAAGTTACTTTAGTAAATAAAAACTCTTATCACTATGATACAGTAAACTTACACGAAGTATCAGCAGGAAACATTGCATCAAGAGATATTTGTATCGATATTAAAGATTTAGTATCTCCAGGTGTTGAATTTATTCAAGACGAAGTAATTAAAATTGATACAGAGAAAAAATTAGTCTTAACTAAAAAACATGAACTTGATTACGATGTATTAGTAGTTGGATTAGGTTTCCAACCTGAAACATTCGGAATTGAAGGCATGGCTGAAAATGCAATGCCAATCGCTGATATTAATGCTGCAGAAAAAATCTCTGCTACATTAGAAGATAACTTCAGAAAATATGCTACAAGCGAAGAAAAAGATGTTAAAGACATTTCTGTAATCGTTGGTGGTACAGGTCTTGCTGGTATGGAATTCTTAGGAGAATTAGTTCACCGTAAAAAAGAATTATGTTCTAAATATGGAATTGATGAAAAATTAGTTAAAATTTACGGATTAGATGCAGCGCCAACATTATTACCAATGTTCACTAAAGAGTATAGTGATTATGCAAGAAAATACCTAGAAGATAATGGTATTGAAATTATCTTAGGAGCTGGAATTAAAGGCGCTACTAAAGATAGCTTCACTATCGAAGTTGACGGGGAAAGAAAAGAATTATTTGCATCTACATTAGTATGGACTGCAGGTGTTCGTGGAAACAAACTTATGGACGAAGCATTCCCAGAACTTTCTAAACGTGGACGTCTTGTAACTACACAACAATTAACAGTACCAGGCCTTGACGATGTTTATATCGTTGGAGACTGTGCAGCATTCATCGAAACTGGTCAAGAAAGACCATACCCAACAACAGCACAAATCGCTAACCAAATGGGTGCATACGTTGGAGCTAGAATCAGTGGAAAACAAGTTGGTGACTTCAAATACATCAACCGTGGTGTAGTATGTTCATTAGGACACAAAGATGGTATTGCTGATGTTATGGGCGGTAAAAAAGCTAAAGGTTTTGCAGCAGCGAAACTTAAAAAAATCATCGAAGCTAAAGCAATTTACGAATTAACTGACTTCGTAATTGCACTTAAAAATCAACGTATTCTTTAAGAATAGTATTAAGCAAATAAATAAAGAAGACTCTATAAACATGAGTCTTCTTTATTTTTTGAGAGGTATTTTATGTGAATGTTAAATATAACTCAATAAATTTGTTATTTATTGAGTTTTCAGCCATGTTAGTTTGAAAAAAAGTAATAATTATGGTAAGATATAGTGTAGAGAAAATTTAACCAAATAAAGTTATGGGGAAAAATTATGATTTATAAAATAGCAAATACAGCGGAAGAATATGAACAAATTTTCAAATTAAATTATGAAACATTTGTTGAAGAAATTCCTCAACATGAAAAAAATGAAACAAAAAAATTAAAAGATAAGTTTCATGATAAAAATATATATATTATAGCGAAAAAGAAAAATGATGTAATTGGGATGATTTCATTATCTGATCAAAGACCATTTTCGTTAGATCTAAAACTAAATGATATTGATAAATTCTATAACGGTAGTTATAAAAAACCTGTAGAAATTAGATTACTTTCAATCAAGGAACAATATAGAAAAACTAAAGTTTTCACAGAATTATTACAAAGAACATTTAATTATATAATTCAAAATGCATATGACATTGTTTTTATTTCAGGTACAACACGCCAAGAAAAATTATATAATCACATAGGATTTGTGAAATTCCATGAAAATGTAGGGACAAAAGAAGCAGAATATATGCCTATGTATCTTAAACTGGATAATGGTAATAAAGTTATTGAAAGATTGGCGAAAGCACAAAGAATAAACTTCTTACCAGGTCCAGTTGATTTATCTGAAGATGTAATAGCAAAATTATCTAAGCAACTATACTCTCACAGAAGTAGTGAATTTGTTGCGTTGACTAAGGATACGTTATCGAAAATTGAAGGTATATTAGATGTCAAACAAGCAACGATATTACATGGATCAGCTACACTAGCTAATGAAGCTATTATGGCTCAATTAAAGGGGAGAAATCTGATAAAAGGGTTAGTTTTAGCTAATGGCGAATTTGGTAACAGGCTAGTTCGTGAAACAAAGAGACATGGACTTGATATAGAGACTTATTCTGTAGGATTTGGAGAAAGCTTTGATCTTGATGTATTATCAGATAAAGTTAAATCTGGAAACTATGATTTTGTTTATGTAGTTCACAATGAGACTAGTGTTGGAATATTAAATGATTTAGATGAAATTACTAGAATTGTTAAAGATAATAACTTAGTTTTAGCAGTTGATGCAGTTTCAGCAGTAGGAGCTATTAAATATAGCTATAAAGATGTTGATTATGTAGCTTGTTCATCTGGAAAGGCATTTTGTTCTGTAGCAGGTTTAGCAATAGTTGGTTCTAACTGTGAGTTAGTTCCTTTAGAAAACACACCATTATATCTAGATTTACACTATGCAAACAAACTTACATCTATACCTTTCACTCAACCATCTATTTTAATGGAAGCTCTAAACACAGCATTAGATGCATTTAAAACTGATGAAAGATATGAAAAGGTACAAGAAAAATATACATATATGAAGGAAGGATTAAAGCAATTAAATCTTCCAATTATGAAATTTAAAGAAAAAGAAGTATCACCAGTAATAATTACTGTAGAACTTCCTGAAAAAATATGTTCACTTAATGTGGGTTCTTCACTTGCAATAAATAATATTTTTATTCATTACAAGAGTTCATACTTACAAGAAAGAAACATTATACAGTTTTCATTTATAAATATTAACACAACAAAAAATGAAATAGATTACACATTAAATATATTAAAAGAAATGATAGGAGATTATTAATGGCAGTATTTAAAGTATTTTACCAAGAAAATTCAAAGGAAATTCCAGTAAGGGAGAACACTCAAGTATTATATGTTGAAGCTGATGGAGTACCAGCAGTTAGAAAGTATTTAGATGACAGAAACTACAATGTTGAACTTGTTCAAGAATTAAGCGAAGCATACTTAGAGTTTGAAAAACAATCTGAAGACTTCAAAGTGGAGAAAGTTAATGGATAAGATCATTAAAAAAAATGAAGTAGGTGTAGCTGCCATTGGTGGTCTAGGGGAAATTGGGAAAAACACCTATGCAATCCAATATCGAGATGAAATAGTTATTATCGATGCTGGAGTTAAGTTTCCTGGAGATAATATTCTAGGAATTGACTATGTAATCCCAGATTACTCATATATTGAGAAAAATGTGGACAAAATTAAAGCATTAATAATTACTCACGGTCACGAAGATCACATCGGTGGATTACCATTTTTACTAAGAAAAGTAAACTTACCAATCTATGGTGGTCCTTTAGCTATTGGTCTTATAAGATCAAAACTAGAGGAACACAATTTATTGGCCAAAGCTGAGTTAAACGTGATAGATGAAGATACAGTGTTGAGCTTTAAATACCTTAAAGTTTCATTCCATAACACTACGCACTCTATTCCTGATTCATTTGGAGTAATTGTTAATACTCCGCAAGGAAATATTGTTCATACAGGGGACTTTAAATTTGATTTTACTCCTGTTGGTCAAGGAACTAACTTACATAAAATGGCCGCGATTGGTGAACAAGGTGTATTATGTTTACTATCTGACTCAACAAACTCAGAAAGAACAGAGTTTACACAAAGTGAAAAAGAAGTAGGGAAAACTATCTCTAATATACTTCGTAAAGAAAAACATAGAGTTATATTCGCTACATTTGCTTCGAACGTATATCGTGTTAAACAAGTAGTAGAGGCATGTATTGAACATGGAAGAAAGATTGTGGTATTTGGTCGTTCTATGGAGAAAGCTATTAAAATTGGAACGGAATTAGGTTATATTAAAGCGCCTAAAGAAACGTTTGTTAATAGTAAATATCTAAACCAAGTAGATCCTAATAAATTACTTATTTTATGTACAGGGACTCAAGGTGAGGAACTTGCAGCATTAAGTAGGATTGCAAATGGAACGCATAAGAAGATTACAATAATGCCGACTGATACTGTAATTTTTGCAAGTTCAGCTATTCCAGGAAACACATTGTCTATTAATAAGAATATTGATTTATTATCAAAACTTGGTGCTAATGTCATTACATCAAGTGTAAATAATGTTCATACATCAGGACATGGTTCGAAAGAAGAACAAAAACTAATGTTTAGACTTATTAAACCTAAGTATTTCATGCCAATTCATGGTGAGTATAGAATGCAAGTTATTCATGCTCAAACAGCAGCTGAGTGTGATATTCCATTAGAAAATTCATTTATTATGGAAAATGGTGAAGTGCTAGCCTTAACTAGTGATAGTGCTAGAATTGCTGGTAAATTTGATGCATCTGATGTATATGTTGATGGATTAGGAATTGGTGATATTGGTAGTGTTGTAATTAAAGATAGAAAAGAACTTTCTGAAGAAGGTGTTATCGTAGTTTCAATTGCAATTGATTTCAAAAATAAAAAACTAATGAATAATCCAGATGTAATTAGTCGTGGGTTCGTAAATGTAAATGAATCTACTGAACTATTTGCACAGTCTAAAGTAATAATTAAAGATGCTGTACTATCAGCATTAGAAAATGAAGAATGCGGTGTTTACCAAATAAGGCTGCAAATTTTAGAAGCTCTAGGAGAATTTTTAGAAAGTGAAATAGGAAGAAAACCTGTTATATTACCTACAATATTGGAGGTGTAAATATGAAATACAGAAGTGTATTTGATATTATAGGGCCTGTAATGGTAGGTCCATCAAGTTCACATACAGCTGGTGCTGTACGTATTGGTTTATTTACAAGATATATCTTTGGGGAACAACCAGAAAATGTAAAAATTACATTATATGGTTCATTTAAAGAAACGTATAAAGGGCACGGTACTGATATAGCATTAATAGGTGGATTATTAGGTTATAACACATCTGATAAACGTATAAGAACTAGTATGGAAGATGCGAAATTAGCTGGAATGGAGTTTGAATTCATAGAAAGTGGAATTGAACACATTCATCCTAATACAGCGAAAATAGAAGTTGAAGCAGGTAGACATAGTCTAGATCTTATTGGAAAGTCAATAGGCGGTGGGAAAATGGTAATATTTGAACTTCTAGGTTTCGATGTAAATTTATCAGGAGATTTTCCTAGTTACTTCATTTTTTATAAATTTAAAGATGATGCTAAAAAAGATCTTTCAATGCATGTTGAAGAAATATTCGGTGATTTAAAAGTAAGAGAGATGTATTCTAGCTCTATTTTAGAGGGGATAAACTTATTAGTAGTAGAATCACAAAAAGAATTAACTGAAGATAAGATTAAGAAATTAACTGAACTAGATTATATTAATGAAGTAAAATTTGCAGATAGATTGTAGAGGAAACCAGAATGTTTACTAGTTTAGCAGAAATAGTTGAAAAATCAAAAATTGAAAATAAACCAGTTTCTGAATTAATGATAGAACAAGAAATTGAAGTGAATGGTGTTACACGTTCTGCAGTTGAAAAACTAATGAGAAGAAACTTAAATGTAATGATGCAAGCTGTTGAAGAAGGTTTGGCTGGTGTGAGTTCAAAAACAGGACTTACTGGAGGAGATGCCAAGAAGCTTCAAGAATATATAAATAGCGGTAAATCAATTACAGGTAGTGATTTTTTAAATGGAGTTGCAGCAGCAATTGCAACTAATGAGGTAAATGCATCGTTAGGTTTAATTTGTGCAACTCCAACTGCTGGTTCGGCTGGAGTTCTTCCAGGTTGTATACACGCACTTAAACAAAAATTCGATATTGATGAAGAAACGCAATTAAAAATGTTATTTACAGCCGGAGCTTTCGGTTTTGTAGTAGCGAATAATGCTTCTTGTTCTGGTGCAGAAGGTGGTTGTCAAGCAGAAATAGGTTCTGCAAGTGCAATGGCTGCAGCAGCTATTGTTGAAGCGATGGGCGGAGATGCTGAGATGAGTGCTCATGCATTTGCTATAGCATTAAAAAATATGCTTGGTCTTGTATGTGATCCTGTAGCGGGGTTAGTGGAAGTACCCTGTGTGAAAAGAAATGCAGCTGGAGCTTCAACAGCACTTATGGCTGCTGACTTAGCATTGGCAGGTATAAAAAGTAGAATCCCTGCCGATGAAGTACTAGAAGCGATGTATAAAATAGGATTAGAAATGTCCACGACATTAAAAGAGACTGCTAGAGGCGGTCTTGCAATCACAAAAACTGGAGAAAAATATAGGAGTTTATTATTCGGTAATGATTAATATTTTAGAAAAATCAGTAGGAACTATAAAAGGTGTTGGAAAGAAATATTTACAAACTTTGAACGAACTAGAAATTTATACTATTCGTGATATTTTGTATAATATTCCTTATAGAGTATCTAGTTCTACTGATTTTTCTTCTTCTGTAAAAGATAATGAAAAAGTTATAACGACTGGAAAGGTAGAAACTAGAGTAAGTACCCAATTTTATGGAAATAGAAGAAGTAGGTCTTTTTTCACTTTATCAACTTCTTCAGGTAGTATAAAGATAGTATTTTTTAATCAACATTACTTGAAAAAAAATCTAATTGAAGGTAAAGATGTTGTTGTAAAAGGGACGTATAATGCTGCAAATAATACGATAACAGCTTCGAGCGTAAGTTTCAATGTTGTTGATGAAAAGCCTAAAGGGGATACTATTGAAGTTTTTTATCATCTTAAACAAGGTATAACGCAGAAAAAATTTACAAAGCTTGTGGAAGAATCATTTAATATGCTAGACGGTGAAAATGTTATCTTGGATTTAGTTCCTGAAAATTTCAAAGGAATTTGGAAGTTAGATAAGATTTTATATACATTACATTATCCGAAAAATTCTGAGGAATTTGACAAAGCGAAGAAGATGTTTGCTTTTCATGAGTTGTTTAACTATCAGTTAAAATTACAGCTTCAGAATATTAATAGTAGGATAGAGGATACTAGATATCGTGTTGGAGTAAACAATAATGATATCGATGAATTTAAAAATAGTTTACCTTTTACGCTAACAGGAGCTCAAAGTCGTGTTATTGATGAAATAGTAGATGATTTAAATAATCCTTATAAAATGGATAGATTGTTGCAAGGTGATGTTGGTAGTGGTAAAACTGCGGTAGCAGCAGCAACTTTATATGCAACGATAAAAGCAGGTTATCAAACAGCAATTATGGCGCCAACTGAGATATTAGCAAATCAACATTTTGAAACGTTTTTTGAATTCTTTAAAGATTTGAATATCTCAGTAGCTCTCTTGACTAGTAGCACGCCTAAGAAAGAAAGGAACACTATTTTAAGTCTACTTGAGGTTGGTGAGATAGAATTATTAATTGGAACTCACTCTTTAATTCAAGAAGATGTGAAATTCAAGAATTTAAAATATGTAATTACCGATGAACAACATCGTTTCGGTGTAAAACAACGTCAATTATTAAGCAATAAAGGAGAAGCTGTCAATTCATTAATGATGACAGCAACTCCGATACCACGAAGTTTGGCAATTACTTTGATTACAGATATTAAAGTGTCTACAATTGATGAACTGCCAGCTGGTAGAAAAAAAGTTCAGACTTATAAAGCTACAAATAAGAGTTTTTATAAAGTTCTAGATAATATTCGTATGGAACTTGATAATGGAAGACAAGGATATGTAGTTTGTCCATTGATCGAAGAATCTGAGAAAATGGATCTTCAAAATGTTGAGGAAACATATGAAAATATTAAAAACTATCTACCAGATGATTATAAAATTGCAATTCTACATGGTAAAATGAATAATAAAGAAAAAGATGCAATTGTAGAGAAGTTTCTAAATAAAGAAATACATATACTTATTTCCACTACTGTAATCGAGGTTGGAGTAAATGTCCCAAATGCTACATTTATGATTATCGTAGATGCACATCGTTTTGGTCTTGCCACATTACATCAGCTAAGAGGACGTGTGGGAAGAAGTAAGTTTCAATCTTATTGTATATTAGTAACTGATTCAAAAAGTGAACGTATAGATATAATGTGTTTAGAAAATGATGGTTTTAAAATTGCAGAATTTGACTTAAAACAACGTGGACCAGGTGATTTTTTTGGAACAAAACAAAGCGGTGTGCCAAGTTTTAAAGTTGCTGACTTAATTAATGATGTTGATTTAATGTACCTAGCGAAAAAATTAGCGGTGAAAATAATAGAAGTAACTGACAATAAAGAAAGATTATTGCAGTATGTTGGGTTAGAAGAAACTATAATATAGGAGGATACAATGAATAAAAAGTTAAAAAATACACTTTTGAATATTCTTATCGTAGTACTGTTATGTACATCAGTGGTGTTAATATTTAAAAATCAAATTAGAGAATATTTAACAAGTAATGCCAATGATAAGATTATTACAGCTTATAAAAATAATAAAGGTGAAGTAGATATACCGTGGTGGCAAAAAATGTTTACAGATAATGAGTCAAAAATAAAATTAACTGACTCAATGTTAGGGATTTTAAAAATTGATAGTGTAGACATAGAAGAACCAATCTTTCAAGATGTTACTGAAATCAATTTAATTAATGGAGTAGCAACATCACAAGAACCATCAACTTTAGATGCTCAAAACGTTGTTATCGCAGGGCACAGTGTTCAAGGTGTAGGTATAAGATTTAATAACTTAAACAAAATAAAAACAGGTGCTAAAATTCAAATTATTTCAAAAGATAAACTACGCACATATGAAGTAAATAAGCTTTATGATGTAGTACCAACGCAAGTTGAAATTTTAGAACAACATGAAAATGAGCCGAAAATATTAAAATTATTTACATGTGATAATTTTAATCCACAAACAGGTGAATGGGAAAGCCGATTTGTAGTAGAAGCAAAATTAATAGGAGAAGAAAGTGCATAATATTATGAAAATAGGTATTGATATACTAGGAGTAGATGAACCTAGTAGAATTATTAACTTTGTAAATAGTTATAAAGATGATGAAGTAGAACTTTATGTCTATGGACTTGAAGAAAACTTAAATCAAATAACTAAAACAGAAAATATTATTAAGAATGTTTGTACTGAAGAGGTACTAATGTCTGATGATGCAGCACGTGTTCATAGAAAGAAAAAAGATGCTTCAATGATAAGAATGTTAGCTGATTTAAATAATGATGTCATCGATGTAGCAATTTCTGGTGGAAGTACTGGTGCTTTTATGGCTAGTTCATTATTTATGTTAGGGCGTATTGAAGGTATCTCTAAACCAGGATTAGCTTCATTATTACCAACAAGATCAGAGCATAAATTCTTATTTACAGATCTAGGTGCAAATGTAGAAGCAAAACCAGATGATTTAGTAAACTATGCTAAACTTGGTCAATTATATATGAAATATATCTATAATATAGAAACACCTTCGGTAGCATTACTTAATGTTGGGGTTGAAGAATCAAAAGGTAATAAAGTATATAAAGAGGCTCATAAGTTACTTAAAGAAGATGTTTCTAACTTTAAAGGTAATATTGAAGCAAGAGAAATTCTTGAACATAAATATGATATAGTAATTGCTGATGGTTTTGCTGGGAATATCCTATTAAAATCTATAGAAGGTGTAGCAAGTTCTTTAGGAAAAATGATTAAAGGTATTTTCCTAGAAAACTTCATAACAAAAATTTCTGCTTTATTGGTGAAAAAAGGAATCACAGCTTTTAAGAAAAAATTTGATTATAGTGAATATGGTGGAGCATTCTTATTAGGAATTAAAAAACCAAGTATAAAAATTCATGGTTCAGCTGATGAAAATGCACTATATTATGCAGTTCAACAAGCAAAACAAATACACAAAACAAAACTTTATGGTATAATGATAGAAACGATGGAAAAAGGAGAAACAAATTAATGGCAATTTTCGAAGAAGTAAAAGAAATTATTACTAAGTATATTAAAATAGATGCGGATAAAATTACTTTAGAATCAAGATTAAATGAAGATCTTGATGCTGATTCAATTGATGTTGCTGATGTAGTAATGGATATTGAAGAAAAATACGGATTTGAATTTTCTGATGAAGACGCAGAAAACATCGTTCAAATCAAAGACTTAGTAAAAGTTATCGAAGAAAGAAAATAAAAATTAATAAGTTGCTAGAGTTTTACAGGTAGTAAAGCTCTAGTTTTAT